>JAKAGL010000101.1 GCA_021815535.1 bacterium | reverse complement strand
CCGGCTGCTGCTGTGGGTGCTGGGGATACGGGGTGCGGAATTTCAAAGGAGAACCTGAATTACATTTTCGATCCTTTTTTCACCACAAAACCGGTCGGGCAGGGAACCGGTCTGGGCCTTTATGTGGTGTACCGGATCATCACCAAGTACGATGGAACGATAGATATAGACTCTACTGTGGGGGTGGGGACTACCGTTACCTTGAAATTCCCGGCCATTAAAACGGCCACTTCGGCGGGGCATGCATGAATAAATATTTTTCGACGATCTTCGCGGTTACCGTTCTCTTATTGGCTTCGTTCCCGCCGGCCGCCCCGGCGGAGGACCGTCTTGATACCATCGCAAAAGAAATAGAATCGATAAAGGCGGAAAACAAGGATCTGAAGGAGCGGCTGAAAACGCTGGAAGTCAAAGACGAGGAGGACCGCTACAATGATGCCTCCAAGCTGGTGAACATCAGCGGCTATGCCGACGTTGAATATGATCTCACGAACTTGCCCGGGGTGAATGACCATTTCCGCCCCCGGCACATGAGCCTCTTTTTTGAAAAGAACATCCAGAGGGAATGGAATCTCTTCACTGAAACGGAATATGAAGATGCCCCCGTGATCGACGGCACGTCCGGCGCGGCAAAGGCGGAAGGCAAATTCGTGGTCGAGCAAATGTTCATCAAGCACCGGAGCGGGCCGGAATTCGACATCAGCATGGGCCGCTTTCTAACCCCGGCGGGCATCTGGCTGATCTACCATTATCCGCCCTATATTCCGACCCAGGATCGTCCGTTGCACATCAGGCAGATATTCCCGCAATATTCCGACGGCCTCATGATCCGGGGTTCATTCAACCTGTTCAGTTCGATGGTTGATACGCATGTGTATGTGTCCAACGGCTCGGGCAACTCCGGCTCGGCGGACGGCAATTCCGACAAAGCGTACGGCCTGCGCCTGAATGCGGCCAACACCATCGAGAACGGAAAGGTGGAGGTGGGCGGTTCGGCCATGCACGAGCGGGACAACAACGACATAACCAAAACCGCGCTGGGCGCCCACCTGAAACTCTCGTATTTCAATTTTGGACTGCAAACGGAATACGCCACGCGCCAGAACGATCCGCCGGGCGCCGCCAATTATTATGATACCGGGCTTTATACGCAATGCACGTTGGACATTAAAAAATGGACGGTGGCCGCCCGCTGGGATTGGTACAACAACAACAGCCTGATCCCGCGGAATGACCAGTATGTGTACACCGGCGCGCTCAATTACCACTTTGCGCACAACGTGATCGGCAAGGCGGAATATAACTGGCACGAGTTCAACAACCCGGCGACGCCAAATTATTATCTCGCCATTTTTTCCATCGTCGTGGCGATAGGGGATCTGTGATGAAAGCCATAAAAGGTTTTTTCATTCTCCTTCTTGCGTGGATGGCGCTCCCCGGTTACGCGGCGGCGGGTGATGCCATTGCGGTGATCGTGAACATAAAAAATCCCATCACCACCATCACCCAGACCGATCTGCGGAAGATCTACGATGACCTTAAGCTTAAGTGGGAGAACGGCATGCCGATCACCGTGTATGACCTTGATGTCAACGACCCTCTCCGGGAGGCTTTCTCACAGCAGATATTCAGCGTATCGTCGGATAAAAGGGCCGAAATGTGGGCCCACCTGAAAATAACCAATCAGGCGAAAAACCCGCCGATGTGCATTAAGAACGAATACCTGATAATGAAAATGATTTCGGTGGAAGAATGGGCCATCGGATATGTTTCGTTAAGCGCGGCCAAAAGCGGCGACGTGTTGGGATATAAAATCGTAGCCACAATTTATTGACGGAGCCCCCTGCCTGCCCTGTCCTGAATTGTCCCGTTCAAACGGGCGTCCGCTCCGTCAATGCGGCGGCAGGGCCGCCAGCTCGATCCGGTTCGCCAAATCCTCCCCCAAAAACCGGCTGCCGACCATCTTGGCCCGCTCTGGCGAATCGGTGAAATAGAAACGCCGTCCCCCCCCCGGCGAACCCCGTTCGAGGCCGCTTTCGCGCAACATGCCGCGCAATTTCACCGCGATGGCGTAGGCCGAATTCACCAGCGTCACGCCGTCGCCGCAGGTTTTTCCTATCACCCCTTCCAGCAACGGGTAGTGCGTGCAGCCGAGAATGAGGGTGTCCACCGTTCCCCGCCGGAACGGTTCCAGGTAGATTTTCGATACCTCCTCGGCGACGAGGTTGTCGGTCCATCCCTCCTCGGCCAGCGGCACGAAAAGGGGGCAGGGCTGGCTGATCACGCTGGCGGCCCCCCCGGCGCGCAACAGTGTTTCGTACTGCCCCGATTGCACCGTTGCATATGTGCCGATGACGCCGATCGCGCCGCTTTTGGTGCGGCGCAGCGCCTCTTCCACCCCGGCCTCTATCACGCCCAGGATCGGCAGGGGGAACTCGGCGCGCAATGGCTCCATGCTGGTTGCGGAGGCGGAGTTGCAGGCGACGACAACCGCCTTCACGTTTTTGCCCAGGAGAAAACGGGTGTTCTCGATGGAATAGCGGATCACCGTCTCGGCGCTTTTGGTGCCATAGGGAACCCGCGCTGTGTCGCCCAGGTAGACGAGGTCTTCGTTGGGCAGCAGGCGTGCCACTTCATGCAGTACCGTCAGGCCGCCGATACCCGAATCGAAAATGCCTATGGGGCGTGTGTCCATGTTAATCCCGCCGGTAGCCCGCCAGGGCCTCGCAACCGAGGCGCGTTATCGGGCGTTCGATGTCCAAATGTCCTGCCAGCGTTTTTATCTCTTTCCCCTCGACGAGGATGGTTACCGAATCGGCGTTGAAATTGGCCATGACCGTTTTGCAAATGGAGGCGACAGAGAGGATCTCCGCGGTGATGCCCCCCGGGTGGCGCGTGATCAGGTTCATGTCGAAATCGAGGTAGAGGTTGCGGTCGACGCCGGTGAATACGCGGCGCAACACCGCTTCCTTCGGCAGGGTGGGGGCCAGCGGCGGTTCGGCGGGCCCGGTAATGAGGCGGTTCACCGCATCCTTCACGCGGTTTTCCAAAAGATCGCCCAACGGTATTTGGGCCGCTTCCGGAACGAGGACGCCGGCGTTTTCGAAGTAAAGCGAAACGGTCATCAGCAGCGGCCCGCCGGTGGTTTGAGGCAGGGGCGCCGACACTGGAGGGGGCGGCGGCGCCAGCGGCGGCATCACCGTTTCAGCGCGCGCTGAAACCGCCGCCGTGGCCAGAAGCAATACCAACACCAGTTTTTTCACTGCTTCACCTTTTCTCGAATTCCGCCAGGGCGTCGTACAGCGACTGCGCGGCGCGGTCGAAAAAGCCGGGTTCGTCGGCTCCGTCGCCTGCGGTTTCAATGGCGGCGGCGGGCATGTTGATCCCGTGGAAAATATACAGCGGCGCGGCGGCGCTGAATACCTTGCTTTCCGGGTAAAGGGTTTGCAGGGCCGTTTTCAGTTTTTGGCTCAGGCGCTGGTTGTTCTCGGCAAAATTCCGTGCGGTGGAGCGCCACGACGCCGGCGGCGCGTCGCCCGGATCGGGGATATAAACCCCCAGTCCGCGCTTCAGCTTGGTTCCCGCCGGAGCCGCATGGATAGCGAGAAAAACGTTCCCCCCCGCCTTGTTGGCGGCGGCCGCTTTTTCGCGTTGCCGCAGCTCTTTGTCGGCGGGGGAAAGGATGACCACCGTCACGGCCTGTCCGTTCTCTTTCTCGATAAGCTCTTTCAGGGCGGTGACGATCTTCAGGCAAAACTCCTTTTCCGTTGCCGCCGCGGGACGCGACATCGCTTCCTCCGGCTCGTGCCCGGCATCCAGCACGATCACGCGCGTGGCGGCCAGCGGCGCCGCGTACAAAGCCTGCGGAAAAAGCAGGAACGCCGCAACGATCAAAAAACGCATTCCGCCATTATAGCCCCCTTTATTTGCCTTTAAAGAGCGAAAGGTTGCCCGGCGGCGGGGGTGCATCGGCGCTGGATCCCATTTCAGTAAGGTATACTTTCCACAGATGGATAACAGGAAAATAGTGTTCCGCGCGGACGGCTCCAAAGAACTCGGCTTTGGGCATTTGGTCCGCTCCGCCGTGCTGGCCGCCGCCTACCGCGATAAAGGGTTCGAGCCGCTGTTCATCACGGCCCAGGCGGACGAGAGCGTTGCCGATTTTTTCACCGGGCGCGGCATACCTTTTGTGCAGACGCCGGAGCCGTGCGGCGGCGCGGCGGCGCGCTTCCATCTCGAAACCATGCGGGAATTCGGCGCGCGCGCAACCGTGCTGGACAGCTACGCGCTGGACGATTCCTTCCGCCGCGCGTTGAAGGAGGGAAAGGCGCTCATCGCCGCCGTGGACGACCTCTACACGCACTATTCCCATGCCGACATCGTGATCAACCACAACCCGTCGGCTGTCGCCTTGCGCTATGAAGGATTTGAGGGGCTGAAATTCATCGGGCCGCGTTATGCCCTCATCGATCCGCGGCTGGCCTCCGTCCGTGCGGCCAAAAAGCCGGAGCAGCAGCCGTACCTGCTCGTTCTGCTGGGGGGAACGGATAACCTGAACCAGATGGGGCGCGTGCTCAAGGCGCTGGATGCCGTGGAGGGGGACTTCGCCATCACCGCCGTCGGCGGCCGCTATCCCGGCGCGGCGGTGCTCAAGCTGCGGCACCGCAACCGGTTTCTTTCGTTCACCAGCGAACTGCCGGAACTGATGGTTTCGTGCGATGCCGCCGTCAGCGCGGGGGGCGTCACCTGCATGGAACTGGCCGCGCTGGGCAAACCGTTCCTGGTTCTGGTGACCGACCGCCATCAGGCCGATAATGCCGAGGCCTACGAGGCAAGAGGCTGCGCCCGCCGCGCCGGCAACGCATGGGAAATTTCAGACGATGACCTGGCCGCCGCGCTGGCCTCGTTCGTCGCGCACAAGGAGCAGTGGCCCGCGATGGGGGATGCCGGGCGGATGCTGGTGAACCCCCGCGGGGTGCACGAAGTGGTGGCGGCCACCGCCCTTGCGATGGCCTCCTGCTGACGCCGGCTAAGGATCTTCGGTGGTGCGGGCCGCCTTCAGCGTCAACAGCGAGGCGGCAAGCGGCAGCCACAAATACGTGACGTGGCGCGGCTCGTAATACAGAAACGATACCAGCGCGATGGTGGCCAATGTGAATGTAACGGTCAACGCCGCCATCGGCGGAACCGGTTCCCCCCTTATCACCATGCCGGATACCGTTATGCCAACGCCAAACAGCAGAAAAAGCCATCCCGCCCTGAAAAGATAATCCAGGCAGAAGTACAGCATGATCGTAATGGCGGTCGTCAGCGGCATCTTGGCGAACGCCGCGCCGGCCCCGCCGGCCCTGATGGTCTCAACGGTTTTCCAAAAACCGGCTTCGGTCAGGGTCAGGGTGAAAAACTGCCCGGTGAAAACCCCCCGGTAAAAGAAGTTGCCGAGGTTATGAAGCGCTTTTTCGGCAAAAGCCGCCGGGTGTGCCGCAACGAGCCTGATGAATTCCCTTCTCATGGCCGCATCGGCGGCGGGCGAATAGGGCGAGCCCAGATTTTTTTGCGCGGCGAAAGCGTGAACCCAGGAATCCGTATTCACGACGCCCCACGGATTATCCGGGTATTGCCCCAGCGAGACCAAGGCCAGCCCGCCGCCGTGCGTCGGCGTCAGCCGGGGGGTTCCCAGAACGGCATAGGCCCGGATGGCCCACGGGCCGATGCAGAGCAACTGGATGAGGATAACGGCGATGCCGAATTTTGCGCCGCGCGCCCGCATCTCCGCGCGCATCGGGAACACGAGGGCAAAGAAAATGCCCGCGCCCCATATCCACGATTCGCCGCGCATGTTCACCGCCGCCCCGGCGGCGAAGCCGCCGATGAGCAGGAGCCGCAGCCGGGGCCTGTTCAAGTAACCGGCGAACGAGCAGATAAAGAAGATCAGCAGGGCGCCCGTGATGGCGTTGGGCCATTTGATGGAGCAAAGGGCGGCGAATGGAAACACCGCCGCAAGGTGGAAAAAGCGAGGCTGGAGCGGAAGCGTGGCGTAAAGAAAGGCGATGGCCGCAAAACATAAAGCCCCCTGTGCCGCCAGAATGGCCGCGGGCGAAAAACCGCAGATCAAAACAAATAGCGGGTAACCCCACATCGGGTAAAACGCCTTCTCGCCGTAAAGGGAAAAGGTGCCGGTTTCCCACAGGCCCCGGGCAGAGGGGATGAACACGCCGCTGTATACGCCCTGCTCGGCTTCGTGATGGAGATCGAGCAGGAATACCGCGGCTATCTCAAGAAGTGCCAGCCCCCAAAAAACCGGATCCCTTTTTAAGCCCATCATTCCCCCGGCGGGCGCGCGCGCCGTTCCCCGCTGAGCGGAGTTTATGCCCTCCGGCAAACCCAGTCAACCGCCCGCGTGATGCCGCCTGGCGGCACGGTACACTTGAAGGAAAAGGGGCGTTACAATGGGTATTAGGAAAGGCGGGATGAAACATGATTACCGTCGAGATATGGTCGGATGTGGTCTGCCCCTTCTGCTACATCGGCAAGCGCAACTTCGAGGCCGCCCTGAACCGGTTTGAGCAAAAGGACGGCGTAAAGATAATCTGGAAAAGTTTCGAGCTGGACCCCGGCGCGGTGTTTAAACCGGGCGTTTCCATCCACGAATCGCTGGCGGCCAAATACGGGCAAACCGTGGAATGGGCCAAGCAGGCGGCCGCGCAGGTGTCGGCAATGGCGGTTGGCGCGGGGCTGAAGTTCGCCATCGACCGCACAGCCGGCGCCAACACGTTCAACGCGCACCGCTTGGTGCATCTGGCCGCCAAGCACGGCTTGCAGGACAAAGCGGAAGAACGGTTCTTTGCCGCGTATTTTACCGAGGGAAAACAGATAGGCGACAAGGCGGTGCTGGCGGAACTGGCGGGGGAGATCGGATTGCCGCCGGATGAGACCGCCGCGCTGTTGGACGGCGACAGGTACGCGCGGGAAGTTCGGGACGATGAGCAGGAAGGGCGGGTGCTGGGCATCAACGCCGTTCCCAGCTTTATCATCAACAGAAAGTATGCGGTACGGGGCGCGCAACCACCCGATGCTTTTCTGAAGGCGCTGGAAACCGCCGCAAAGGATTAGCCGGGATCATCCGGGAATAAGGGGAGCGTTTCAGGTGGAGAGCGGTTCCGCATCTTTGTCCGGCGCGGCGCAACGCGGCGGTAAAAAGGTTTCCGGGGTTAAGCGGGCCATTTTTCCAACGGTTTAAAAATTATGGCCAAAGAATCGGGCTTGATGGGCGCCCATTTTTAGGGATTGCAAGGCATTAAAAGTGTTGCTAGCGTATGGGACGGATAAGCATCATATAGAAGATGCGCGGGCGGTGGGCCGCTCAAAGGGAACCGAAGTTGCCAGCTTTTTTGAGAATAGAGTGCCACATGGAATACAAAATAAAAAAAGTGGACGGTATAACCTTGTTGGCTCTTGAAGGGGAGCTTCTTTTTGACACCCTTTCCGTTGTGAATGATAGGGTTATAAAGGAGATCGCCGATCCTTCGATAAAGAAACTTATTATTGACCTTTCAAAGGTGGAATGCGTCGATTCACACGGGATCGGTTTTCTTGTGACCAGCTATAAAAACATTCTTTCGCGGAATGGAAGGTTTTCCCTGATAAGTCCGGCGGGACCCGTGGAAAAGAAATTGAGGTCTTTGGGATTGTTGCCCTTCTTTCTTATCTTCAACTCCAGAGACGATGCCATTGCATCGGCATCGGAAGCGTGAAGGATGAACCAGACGGCGTCATCGCAGACGGACCGCCTGAAAGGGCCTACCATTCTCTTGGCCGAGGACGACCACGTGTGGAGCTACCTGGCTGGGCGGTTTCTTGAAAAGAACGGCTTCAAAGTGCTCTATGCGCGCGATGGCAGGCAGGCTTTGGAACTGTACGACCGTCATCATGAGACCATCGATGCTGTGTTGGCCGATGTGCTCATGCCCCACATCGACGGCGTTCAACTGGCTAAAATAAACTTCAGCCGGTTCAACCTCCCGTTTGTCATCTGCACCAATACCAGTGATCCCATGATGGCACTGAATGTCCTCGATTACGGCGTTCAGGACTATGTGG
>JAKAGL010000100.1 GCA_021815535.1 bacterium | reverse complement strand
TCGTTCACGCCGATGATCATGCCGTACGTCAGGATATTGCTGTACACGTCCTCTTGGTGGTTTCTGTTGAGCTGGTCGATGGACATCTTTGTCAGAAGGGAGGTGATCAACTCCGTCTGCTGGACGATCTTGTAAATGATCTTATCCTTGAGTTTGATATGGCTGTATATGAACAGGCCGGTAAAGCCGATCATGGCCACCATGATGGTGATGACAAGGAAGTTGACGTGCTTGGTGGTTTTAACCATCTACGCTCCTCCCGGTCTCTTCCACCTGGAGCACGCCGGCCAAAAGGGCCAGCAGGTCGCTCTTCAAAAAGGGTTTTGGCAGATAGGCCACGGCGCCGGCGGCCTTGGCGCTATTGACCATGGCCGCGTCGATAAACCCGGATACCGCCACCACGGGGGTGGTTATATTTTGTTCCTTGAGGTCCTTTATGATTTCAACGCCCGATTTGTCCGGAAGCTTGAGATCGCACAATATCACGTCGAATAATTGCCGGGTGGCCATCATCATTCCCTCGGTATAGGAACCCGCGGTGGAGACTTGATAGCCGGCGCCACGAAGGTGTATTTTGATGGACTGCCGGACCCCCTCGACATCGTCGATCACAAGCACTCTTTTCACTCCACCGCCCACCGCCGTCTATTCCTTCAGGTGCATGAAACTTTGTCCAATATCGACTTCAGCATCGATCTTATAAAGCTCGTTCTCGATAAAAATATTCACCAGCCAGGGGTCAAACTGTTTTCCCGCCTCTTTTCTGAGTTCTTCCAAAACTATTTCGGTCTGCAGCCCTTTACGGTAGGGACGGTCGGCATGCATGGCGTCAAACGTGTCCACCAAGCTGATGATCCTTGTGATGAGGGGGATCTCCTCGCCTTTGAGTCCGTTTGGATAGCCGGTGCCGTCAAATTTCTCATGGTGCGCCCCGATGATCTTTGCCAGAGGTTTTAACGGGGTAATACGCCCCAGGATCCTTTCCCCCATGGAGGCGTGCCGTTTCATGTGCTCGTATTCTTCGTCCGTCAACTTCCCCTTTTTGTTCAGCACCGCCTCATTCACGGTGACTTTCCCCAGGTCGTGCATCAAGGAAGCGAATTCCAGCGTATCGAGCTCCGCCTGCGGAAGATCGAGAAACTCGCCAACCTTCAGGCAAAGGAAGCGCATCCGCGAACAGTGGCCGAAGGTCAACTGGTCCTTGGCTTCGATGGTTTCGGCCAACACCAGCGCAAACTGGATGTTGAGCGACTTCAACTCCGCATACGCGTTTTTCAGTTCCATGTTCTTTTTGTTCAGCTGCTGGGTTCTTTCCTCGACTCTTTCCTCAAGAACGTTGCGGTATTGCCTGTTCTCCTCTTCCAGCTTCCTGTTTCTTTCCATCATGTCCTTGTGGGTCATGGCCTTGTGAACCGTCCGCAACAGGTCCTCTTTCAGCACCGGTTTGATCAGATAATCGAACGCGCCTTTTTTCATGATCTCAACCGCGATGGTTGCGTCCTGCACGCCGGTCAACATGATCACCGGCACGGCTGTGAATTTATCCTGCATGAACTCGAGCACTTTGATGCCATCCGTTTCGGGCATACGGATATCACAGATCACCAACTCGAAAACATCTTGCTGGAAAACGGAGAAAACATCCTTGCCGCCCCGGGAAGCGGCAACTTTATAACCCGCGCTCGCAAGATGGATGCTTAGAAATTTTAAGATGGTTTCGTCATCATCGATAAGCAAAACGCTTCTAGGATCCCCCGCCATGGAAAGTGATTATACCATTACACCGCCTCTTCCGGGCCAACTTGTTTAGAAAATTCAAATGGTTGCATAAAAGTAACGTAGTGTTACACATCATATACTCCTTTAGGGTGGTATCAACATCCCATGAATAGCTAACCGGAATCGAGGGGCAAACCATCTGACTAAGCGGCCTCTATCGCCGGAAAACCGCCTTTCCAAGGGGGGCTTGGTTGCGGCCAGAACGGGAAAAAGTTAACCGGCGGCCGATGCGGCCGTGGCGGTATCGCCCCCGTAAAAGAATTCCATTGAAAGGAACCGCTTCTCCAGGCGCCCCCCTTGCAAGGGGAGCTTGAAAGAGTCGGGAAAGATCGCCACGGGGGTATTCACCCGGACCCACTTCTCAAGGCTTTTTACGTTATCGTCATCCAGCACCACACAGCCGTGGGTATCGGGGTTCCGCTTGCCTTGGCCGCTGCCGTGAAGCCATATCCCGCCGCCGGTGCGCCCCTGGGCGACATCGAACGAGTTGGGATAGTTGGTCACAAACACAAGCGGGCCGTAGATCTTTGGCAATAGTTTGCCATCCTTGACCTCGGTAATCCGGTAAAATCCGACCGGCGTGCGCATATCCCCTTCCCGTTCTTTGGCGCCGACAATTCTTCCCAGTGATATGTCGAACCGCTTGATAACGGTGTAATAATCACCATCGTCCTTAAGCACCAGCAACAGCTTGTTGGATTTATCCACAGCGATCGCGTATTCAGGGTCCGTCGGCGGGGGGACTGGAATCGCCGGGGCTTTTGGGGCCGGAAAGTTGGCATTTGAGATGACCGGCATGGAAATATCCGGCACCGATGCAACAGAGGGCATTCGGGCGATGAACATGGCGCCGCCCGCCATGAACAGCATAAGGACTACGATGCCAGCGGTCAGTTGCGGAAAAAAGGGAAAAGGCGCCGCAACGGACCCTCCGCGCGGCATGAAAGCCCGCTCCACCACATAGTTGTGGTAGGCCACCCTGAACCGGGTGCCGGTAATAAAAAGCCAGCGGTTGATCCGCGCACGCAAATCCATATCATTTCATTTTACCAAATTTGCGGCCAGTTCAAGAGCGATTATCCGGCAATTGGGAAAAAGAGGGGAGGCATGCGGTAACCGGTTGAAAGCGGTGGGATTAAAGCGGACTCCACTCCTCGGATAAGATCTGCCATTTGCCATCCGGATTCCGGAGCCTCAGCCGTTTAAGGCCGTGATCCCGGTACGAACCGCTTTGATAGGACTGTTCAAACACCACGGTGGCGGCGCCATCCGGTTCCAGTCCGATCTTCACGTTATCGGCCGTGATGGTTAATTTTTTAGTGGAAGAGAACTTCGCTTTCTTGTCGGCGAGCCAGGCATCCAGCGACATCCCCTGCCCCCGGAAATCCTGCGTGTAGTACGACGCGTATTTGCCCAGATCTTTCTCACGCCACGCGTTAAGCCATGCCGCCACGGTCTCGCTGACGGCCATTTTCACTTTTTCATCATCCGGCTTTTGATTCGCCGCGCGGGGCGCCGCTATGGGAGCCGGCAACGGCGCGGGGGCGGGAACCGGGACGGGAACAACCGCCGCGCCGCCACCCAATGCGACCGAGGTACCGGCGTCTGGCGATTTTTCAGGGGCCGAATTCCCCACCTTGGCCTGCAAAACGCTCACTTGATCTTCCATAAACGCGATCCGCGCCTGCATGGAGCGGGAAAGCGCGGTGGCCTCCTCCATCTGCTTGGCGGATTCGGCCTGGTCCTTTTTCAGCTTCTGGTTTTCCTCATCCAGCCGGACATTATCTTTGCGGAGCGCCAAATTGTCGGTGCGGAGGGTTTCCGCTTCGGCCCGGAGCGTTTCAAGTTCGCTGGTCTCCTTTTCCGCGGCGGCGTCGGCGGCGGGCGTCTGCGGGGCGCGGGGCTGAACGCTGGGAATCCCTTCGGTCAGCTGTACCTCCAGATAGCCGGATTTCTGCGTCAGCTTGAACGGGGCATCGGCGAGAAGCTCCATCTCCAGGCGGACCGATTTAACCTTGGGAAAACGGACAACCATCATGCCGGATATTATCTTGCCGTCGACGGGAATATGGCGCGGCTCGAAATCAAGTTCCGCGCCGGGAATCTCAACGGCCAACCGCAACGGGTCGGCCAGTTTGTACGCGGTATATTCAAATTTACGCGAGCCGAAGATCTTTACGATGGACCGGTTGCCTTCGGCCATGTAGGTGATCTTCTTTATATGGGCGGAAAGGCTGTTCTCCGCCGAGATATCGGCGGCCGGAACATTTCCGGCCGTTTTACAGCCGGTAACCGACAACGCGGGAAGGGCCAGCGCGGCGGCCAAAACGCAAGCCGTTATTCCACGGCGCGTCCGGTATTTATTCATCATTCAGCGGGCTTTCCTCAGTGCGTTCCGCACATGCCGCCGCCGCAACCGCAGCCGCCCGAGCGGGGGGCGCTGGCAGGGGCGGAGACCTCGCTGGAAGCGGGGATCGACGAGGAGAAGGAACTCATCTCCTTGGCCACCTGTTTGCTCCCGCATTTGGGGCACTTGATGCCGCTGAACCCGGCGCTGGAAAGCCGCAACTCCTCGAACTTATGCCCGCACTTCTTGCACTTGAATTCGAAGATGGGCATTACTTGGCTTCCATTTTCGCGACAATAAGGCGCATCAGGTGTTCGGGTATATCCCGGCGCGGCTTGGCATCGATCCATTGGCGCCCGCCGGTGTATTGCGCGTAAGGAATGATCACCACCTCGGCGCTGCCGCCCCGGTCGTACACCCTGACGGCGTATTTGTAGCGGATCACCCGCTGCCCGTCGCCGAAAAGGCCAAAGCTCATCCCGCCGCCGGCAGACTGCTGGATCATCCATTCCGTTATCATCACGCCGCTGCTTTTATCGACAACGGTAAGCGGAGCGGCAAGCATCACTTCCAGAACTTTTCCCCACGCCGCGTCATACGGCAACGCGAAGGTGCGCGCAAGCGCATTGACCCCCAAAGAGCTTTCCCGCGCCTCCACCGGAGGAGGCGGAACCACCTTTTCACCCGGTATGGGCATTATCATTGCCAACGGATTGGCAAGTTGTTCCATTTGCTGGGTTTTAGCCGGCTCGCCGGGATTGACGGCCGCAGCCGGGGCCGCCGCCCCGGAAGAGTTCTCCGCTTTGGCTTTGGGCGCATCGCCGAACATGACGGCATCCCCTTCTTCCACGGGAACATTCTGTTCTGCCGCCTGGGGTGCCGGCTGGGATCTCTCCGCCGCCGGCGGCGCCTTGGGCGCCTCGGCTTTTGGCTCATTCTTGGCCTTTGGAGCATCCCCCTCAACCGGGTACCATAGCTTGTCGGGGAAAATACTGCCGCATGAAGCGCACAAAAGCGCGGTGATGATGAAGATGGCGGCCGCTTTTGTTTTTTGCATGGGGGTAACGATAACACCCCGCATCGGGATGAGTCAACAAAAGGAGAACGGGCCAATGCGGCAATCCGAAGCACCGGTAAAAAGATCAACCCGAAGCGCCGGCAAAAAGACCAAACCAATGATATGATAAACATCACCAAGTTGGAATGTCAGCCCCCCATTCCCCGCGCATGGCGAATGAGGCGGCGGAACACCCGGCAAGGGGAATTGCACTTGGAATGGGAATGGGAATAAAGTAGAATCCGGACTGGGAGTTGAAGAGGGTGCGCGCCGCAGAATGGTTTTTGCGGCGTATGCTTCGCATTTAACAAAATTGTGGGATGCCGTGATAATGAAATGTGAGATCAGAAAAGCCGGAAGCATAACGCTGTTCAGCATACGGGGTGATATTGTTTTTAACCATTTGAACGACATCCGCGAGACGATCAAAGGCGAGATGGCTCAGTCCACCACCGACAAGTTCCTCATTGACCTGGGGGGGGTGGGAATGATCGACTCCGCGGGGGTCGGGTTCATCGTCTCGGTCTATAAAACCGTTCTTTCACGCAAGGGATCATTCGCCCTTGTCCGCCCCAACGATGCGGTGAAGAGTGTACTGCAAACCGTGGGCCTTACCCGTCTCTTCAACATCTACGAGAGCGAAGACGAAGCCATTAAGGCCATCTAGGCCGGCCGGAGCCGCATGAGCCGCTTCCGCATCGATCAAACAAAGGAAGAAACCCCGGCGGCGCGGGAAGTGCGCCACCAGTTCATCGGGATGCGGCTCGGCGCCGAGGAATACGTCATCGAGATCGCCAAAGCCCGCGAGATACTGATGTTCGAGGAGATCACGTACGTTCCGCGCGTGGCGGGCTTCATTGAAGGGGTCATCAACCTCCGCGGCGATGTGGTGCCGGTCATCAACCTGCGGTCGAAACTGGGAATGGCGGCCGATATGCCCGCCGCCACCGCCCGCGTCATCATCACCGAATCGGCCTCCGGCGCGCCGGTGGGCCTGCTGGTGGACGCGGTGACCAGCGTCATCCGCCTGCCGGAAAGCAGCATCGGCCCGGCGACGAACGCGGTGGGGGAAGTATCGGTTGAATACATCAAGGGGATCGGCCGCACGGAACACAGTATCGTTGGCTGGCTGGACGTGGATAAACTGGTGGCATGATGCCGCCGCGCACCAAACGGGGATAACGGAAACCGGATCATGGCGAAAAGCAGACGTATCGTTGGCATCGATTTCGGCACCACCACCAGCGCCATCGGCATGGTCAAGAATGGCATACCCTACCTTTTTGAGGTTGATGACGGCGAGGCGATGATGCCTTCGGTGGTCGCCTTCGGCAAGGGGGACGAGGTCATCGTCGGGCACAAGGCCAAAAAGCAGGCGGTATTGAACCCGGACAAAACCTTCCGCTCGGTGAAACGCCGCATGGGGGAAAAAGAGACCGTCAACACCGGCCGCGGCGAATGGGCGCTGGAACAGATCGGGGCCGAGATCCTGAAAAAACTCAAGGCCGGAGCGGAGCGCCACCTCGGCCACCCGGTGACCGACGCCGTCATCACCGTGCCGGCCTACTTCAACCAACTTCAGCGCCAGGCGGTGCAGGAGGTGGGGAAACTGGCCGGGCTTAACGTGCTGCGTATCATCAACGAACCGACCGCCGCGGCGATGGCCTACGGCCTGAACCAGACGGACGAACAGAGCGTGATGGTGTTCGATTTCGGCGGCGGCACGTTCGACGTGTCGGTGCTCACCATCGCCGACGGCGTGTTCGAGGTGAAGGCGACCGGCGGCGACAACATGCTGGGGGGGGACGACATCGACCAGATGATCATCGACAAGGTGGCGGCGGACTTTAAAAAAGACCACGGCATCGACCTGGCTCAGGACAAGATGGCGATGCAGAAGCTGAAGGACGAAGCGGAAAAACTGAAGATCGCCCTTTCCAGCTCCGATTCGGCCCGGCTGAATATCCCGTTCATCACCGCCGACAAGCACGGCCCCATCCACATCGACAAGACTTTTACCCAAGCCCAAATGGATCAGATGACCGTCACGCTTGTGAACAAGATCATCCGGCTGGCAAAGGAAACCCTCAAGAAGAGCGGCCTCGACAACAACACCCTCGATAAAGTGCTGCTGGCGGGCGGCTCTACCCGCATCCCCGCCGTGCGCGACGCCATCGCGGAAAACTTCGGCGGCAAAGTGCTGGGCGGGGTGAACCCTCTGGAGTGCATCGCGCTGGGCGCGGCGGTGCAGGCGGCCATCCTCGACGGCGAGGTGGAAGGGACGGTGCTGCTGGACGTCATCCCGCTTTCGCTCGGCCTCGAGATCGAAGGGGGGAGCGCCGAGGTCATCATCCCGGCCAACGCCACCATCCCGGTATCGCAGAAAAAGGTTTTTTCGACCGTGGCGGACAACCAGACCGAAGTGGAGATCAAGATCCTGCAAGGCAACAGCAACCGCGCCACGGAAAACGTGACGCTGGGGCGCTTCATCCTCGGCGGGATCGAGCTGGCGAAAAAAGGGGAGCCCAAGGTGGAAGTGGAATTCGACATCAACGTGGACGGCATCATGAACGTCCGCGCGCGCGACACCAAAACCGGGGCCGCCCGCAGCGTCACCATCGACCGGGGCGTTGTAGAAAAGCGCAAGACCGCGTAGGATAAACGCATGTACGAAGTGGCGGTCACGGCCCAATTCTCGGCGGCGCACCAGTTGCGCGGCCACTGGGGCCCGTGCAAAGACCTGCACGGCCACAACTGGACGGTGGAAGCCGCCTTCGCCGCGAAAAAGCTGGACAAGCACGGCATGGTGGTCGACTTCCACCATGTGAAAGAAGAGCTCAGCCGCCTGATGAACCTGCTGGATCACAAGATCATCAACGAAGTGCCCCCCTTCACCACGTGGGACCCGACCGCCGAA
>JAKAGL010000099.1:7227-8112 GCA_021815535.1 bacterium | reverse complement strand
CGATCTGGCCGTTCTGCGACGGCAGCCATCTCAAATAGGCGTATTCCCTCCGCTTTTGTTTGCCCACAAAGAGGTGGTTACGCCCCTTTTTTGGGGCGTGGCGGGCGGAACGCAGACGCCGATACGGAATCTTCTTCCATGCTGTGCATGATTTCCTCCATCAAGGCTTCGGCTCTTTCCTTATTGTTATGCTCGAGCCTCATCGCCTCATCCATCAAGATATTCTTTAGTCCAGCAATCAAAGAGTCGCCGATCCGGATTCTTCTTACAGTTGTCATGTTGCTCACCATACTTATCGGTTTTGCATAAGCCGTGCCTAAATGTAATGTGAGGCGTTAACGGCAACTTATTGAAAAAACACTTGCTGGGGATGGCGCATGCAGGGGCTGGAGCAAGATGTAAACTTTTTTGCCGGTTTCGGTTAAATTATGGTGTTTTTTCGGCCTTCTTGGGATTCTTGTTACCCAACTATGAAAGATATGATATTTGGTGATAATGCATTTATAGAGATGAACCTATTCTTAATAGAGCGAGGGATGAACGAAGAGGGGCGGTTGGATAATTCTCTCGGGGAGCGCCTTGATTTCCTTTGGTAGTGAATTCAGGCTGACATTGCTATAATGCCCCGATGCAGATTAGGAAATTATTGATATTGACCATCGCGGTGGCGTTGTTATCGGCATGCAGCGTGGAGCACCTGAATCTGTCGGCGCCAAATGCATTGTCACGTGAGAAAGTGACGCAACTGGTCGTCGGCAAAACAACCAAGGTGGAAGCTGAGCGTTTGCTCGGCAAGCCGCTTGATGTGCTCGTGCTCGATGGTGTGGAACGCCACTTCTATAAGGATTTCAATCTCCGCGCCCTTCAAGTGGAGTTTGACAAGGA
>JAKAGL010000099.1:0-7217 GCA_021815535.1 bacterium | reverse complement strand
TCTGTCACCTGCGGCCGGGCGGGGCGGCGGCGGAAAGGGAAATGCTGTTTCGTAAAAAGACCGTGGCCGCGGCTTTGCTGGCCGGAGCACTGGCAGGCGGATTGGTCGGATACGTTTTCACACGTTTTTCCGATATTCCCTCTGTCCGGGCTTTGCAGAATTACACACCGCCGGTAAGTACCAAAATCTATTCTGACGACGGGCGGATCATCGGCGAGTTTTTCCAGGAGAAGCGGGAACTGCTGGGCTTTTCCCAAATTCCCAAAAATGCCATCAACGCGGTGCTTGCGGCGGAAGATGCGCATTTCTACAAACACCGGGGATTCCGCGTCTATTCCCTTCTTCGCGCGCTTGCCGCCGATATACGCGCCCGCCGCTTCGTGCAGGGGGGGAGCACCCTTACCCAACAGCTGGCAAAAACGCTTTTCCTCAGTTCCGAAAAAACGTTCAGCCGCAAACTGAAAGAACTCATGATAGCCTTGCAGTTGGAGATCAATTACAGCAAAAGCGAAATCCTGACATACTACTTCAATCAGATTTATTTCGGATCGGGCGCCTATGGCCTGGAAGCCGCGGCGGACATTTATTTCGGCAAACACGCCGCCGACCTCACGCTGGCCGAATGCGCCTTGATCGGGGCGCTCCCGCGCGGCCCCAGCATATACTCCCCGTATAACGATATGGCCAAGGCCCGCGCCCGCCGGGCATGGGTGCTGGGGCGGATGGAGCACGAGGGTTTTATCACCGAGGAGCAACGCGCAGCGGCCGAGGTGGAGCCGATCACCCTGTCGTCGCATAAAAAGCCGGAAGTGGCGCCGTATTTTGTGGAGATTATCCGGCAGGCGCTGGAAGAAAAATACGGCGCCGAGACAATGTACCGTCAGGGGCTTGCCGTACACACTACCCTGAACATCGAAATGCAGTTGGCCGCAACCGAAGCGCTTGCCGCAGGATTGAAAGAAGTGGAAGGGCGGATAGCGCGGCGTGGCGGCAATCCGGAAGGATTGCCGTTGCAGGGGGCGCTGATCGCCATAAATCCGGCCACCGGCGCCGTGAAAGCTATGGTGGGAGGACGCGATTTCACCGAAAGCCAATTCAACCGCGTGATGCAGGCGCGGCGGCAGCCCGGATCCGCCTTCAAACCGATCGTGTACGCCGCCGCCATCCGCGAAGGTCTTACCCCTTCCAGCTTCCTTATCGATTCCCCGATAGAGATGGACGACCCGTCATTTGGCGGGAGTTGGAAACCGAAGAATTATGAAAACCGTTTCTATGGCAAGGTTACCTTGCGCAAGGCGCTCACTCATTCCATGAATGTGGCATCGGTGAAACTCTTTATGCAGATCGGCCCGGAGAAAGTGATCCGTTTTGCCCGTGATGCCGGAATTCGGAGCGATATCAAGCCGTATCCTTCGACGGCTCTGGGAGGGACGGAAGTGACATTGGCCGAAATGACTTCCGCCTATGCCCTCTTCGCCAATAAAGGGCAGAGGGCCGAATTGGAAATGATACGGGACGTTGACAGAAAGGGGAGCCGCGGTGACGCCTACTTCCCGATTCTGACCGAGGTGATGAATGCTCCCAAGGCGTTCTTGATGACCAGTATGCTTAAGAGCGTCGTGGAGGAAGGAACCGGCCGGGCCGCCTTGGCGTTGGGTCGCCCCGCCGCCGGCAAGACCGGCACCACCGACGATTTCAGCGATGCGTGGTTTATCGGGTTCACTCCCCAACTGGCGGCCGGAGTCTGGGTTGGGTATGACATAAAGAAATCAATGGGGGAAGGGGAGACAGGCGGGCGGGTTGCCGCTCCCATCTGGAGTGCCTTCATGAAGAGCGCATTGGCCGGGAAGGAAATACGGGATTTCAAGGTTCCTGACGGCATCGAGGAAGTGGTGATAGACGATGCCACCGGCCTCCTCGCGAACCCCCGTTGCGGCAAGAGCCATCTTGAATATTTTGAATCCGGCTCAATTCCGGAGAAAAGCTGCATTGACGCCCGGTGATCCTTACTTTGATGAAGGGATCGCCCTGAGCCATAATTCAGTTAACGGCCGGATAGGGCAAAAAAAAAGGAAGGTCTGAAAGACCTTCCCTGCGGGTTCGATAGGAATCGATTACTGGGGCAGTACGTGAACGTACTTCCGGTCGCGTCCTTTGTGTTTGAAAGTAACGACGCCCGTGGCAAGCGCGAAGAGGGTGTGATCAACCCCCATGCCGACATTCTGGCCCGGATAGATTTTGGTGCCGCGCTGGCGGAGGATGATATTTCCCGGCTGAACGGTGCTGCCGCCCGCCGTTTTCAGGCCAAGCCGACGACCAATACTGTCGCGGCCGTTTGAAGTGCTGCCCTGTCCTTTTTTATGTGCCATTTCGTCTCCTTGCGCTCAAGCGTCTTTGATGGCGGTGATACGCACCGATGTCAACTTTTGCCGGTGACCGGTGCGGGTTTTGCTGTCCTTGCGGCGGCGGAACTTCTGTATGAAGAGCTTTTCGCCCTTCTTCTGTTCCACGATGGTGCCCAACACCTTCTTCTTAAGGGTCGGTGCCCCTATTTCCACCGAGTCTCCTTCACCTGCGGCCAGCACGGTGTCAAACGTAATGCTGTCCCCGGCCACGCCGGTCAATAGTTCAACTTCGATCAGGTCATTTTCTTTCACGCGGTATTGCTTCCCGCCGGTCTTGATAACGGCAAACATCGATTCCTCCGTTTGGTAACTATACATTGTGGAAAGGAGTATTCTGCCCATTTATGCGGCCGCTGTCAACATTTTTCATCTATATTAAAAAAAACGGACCCGGACACCCGTTGCCGGTGGAAAATGGCCGAAATGGCTTTCAAATCAGGTATTGCCTCTGACCCCCGCAAAGCATTAGAATAACAACTGTTATTCTTGGCGGAAACAGCTTAGGAGGTAAGGGATATGATTAGGCAGGCTGATCTCGACTATATCCTTTCCACGATGCTTGAGTCTTTTTCCAATACCTCCGATCTCAACATGACCGTTGGCAAGCCGTTGCAGGTTGAAAATTCAGGCGAACTGACGGAAGTTCCGATCGTTCCAAAAATAACAAAACTTACCCCATACCAGAATGAAATGATGGCACTTGCGCTGATCAACAGCGACCGCCGTCTTACCGAGACGCTCATCCGCGAGGGTTCATGCGACTCGTCGTACCAGATACCGGGCAAGGCCCGTTTCCGCGTGAACATATTCCAGCAACGGGGCACCTATTCCCTGGTGTTGCGCAAATTGGCCACCCGTATCGCTACTATCGAGGAATTGCACTTGCCGGCCATCTGCAACGAGATAGCAAAAGAGAAAAACGGGATCATCTTTGTCACCGGCGCGACCGGTAGCGGTAAGTCGACCACTTTGGCCGCCATGTTGGACGGGGTGAACCAGACCCGAGCCGTGCATGTGGTGACATTGGAAGACCCGGTGGAATTTGTCCACCCCCACAAGAAAGCGACCTTTAATCAGCGTGAACTGGGATCCGACTTCGACCAGTTCTCCACCGGCCTGCGCGCCGCATTGCGGCAGGCACCGAAAGTCATATTGGTGGGCGAAATGCGCGACCGCGAGACCGTCGAGATCGGCATGTCCGCCGCCGAAACCGGCCACTTGGTGATGAGCACCCTGCATACCGTCGACGCCGGGCAGACGATCAGCCGCATTATTGGCATGTTCGACCAGGATGAGGAAAAACTTATTCGCATCCGGCTATCCGAGACGGTACGGTGGATTATCGGCCAGCGGTTGGTGCCCAAAATCGGCGGCGGGCGCGTGGCCATACTTGAAATCATGGGAAATTCCCTGCGCACCAAAGACGCCATCCTCAACGGTGAAAGCGAGGGGAAGACGTTTTATGAAATCATCGCGGCTTCCGAGGCGTTCGGGTGGCGCACCTTCGACCTGAGCCTCATCCAGGCTTTCAAGGCAGGCGAAATCACCGAAGAGACGGCCATCGCCTACGCCAGCCGCAAGGCCGTCGTCAGCCGCGGTGTGGACATGATAAAGTCCTCTCGTGGCGAGAAGACGACCGACATCGATTCGCTCGCCATCGACGACGGCTATGGCAAAGACGACGATCCAAGCGCACGGTCGCGGAAAAAGAAGTAAAGGGGACCGGACGTGCAAGTTACCTGTAACTCCTGCAACAAAGTATTGAGCATTCCGGATGAAAAAATCCCCAAAGGACAGGTGTTCAGCTTCAACTGCCCCTCCTGCAAAAACAAGATAACCGTTAACGCCGAAGGCAATACGCCGGTGGTTCCCATGGATGACACCGAGCGCACCGCGCCGGTGGGGGAAAGTTTCTCCGGATCGACCAACGAACCGGGGGCGATGGTCTGCCATACCGAACCGGCGGCTTTCAAGAATCTGCTGGAAAAAATGGGGTACCGGGTGCATACCCCGTCCCACCACATTGAGGCAGTGAACAATCTCCGCTTCAATGATTACCGGCTGGTCATCGTTACGGATGACTTTGTAAAGAAACCAGCCGAGCAGGCCAATATCCTCGAGCATCTGCAAAACATGAATATGTCGCAGCGCCGCCGTATTTTCCTTGTTTATGTGGCCGACAAAGCGCGGAGCTTTGATCCGATGGAGGCTTTTGCCAAGAGCGTGAATATGATTGTTGCCAAAGAAGACGCAACAAAGGAGAACTTTGGCGAAGCCCTTGCCCGCGGCATACGCGATGGTGACCGGTTCTTTAAAGTGTATTTTGAAGTTATGGAAAAACTGGGGAAATCCTGAGGATGGCATGGCCAATAAAATAACTACGCCGATCATTGAACGGTTCTCTGATGGGCAGGTCATCATCACGGAAGGGGTTATAAGCACCAAGGCGTATATCATCCAAAAAGGGAAGGTTCGCATTACCAAGAAGATCGGCAGCAAAACGGTTACCGTCGTCACCTTGTCGGAGGGGGATATTTTCGGCGAGATGGGACTTTTCCAGGAAACCGTCCGCTATGCCAGCGCCATCGCCGTAGGTGAGGTCGAGGTGGGGGTTATCGATAAAAAGCGTTTTGACGATCTCATGCATCATTCGCCCGATGAAATGAAAATCATCATCAACGCGGTGATTGACCGTTTGCGTATCACCACTGATAAACTGACGGTGCTCGGCCTGCAATGGGAAAAGGCGCGCAAGGTGCTCGATGCCATTTCCACTAAGGAAAAACAGCTCTAATGCCTGCCTTTGTTTATAAGTACAATACCAAGATCGGGGAGCAAACCGGCGAAGTTGAAGCCGATAATCTTGCCCAAGCCGAAGCGATAATCAAAAAACTCAAGATCACGGCGACCAGTGTCAAGGAGAAGCCGAAAGACATTTTGGGGGGCCTCGGAGAAGCCCAGCCGACCAACAAGGATATCGTCATATTCGTGCGCCAGTTCGCCACGATGATAAACGCCGGCTTGCCGCTGGTGCAATGTTTGGACATTCTCGGCTCGGGGGCGACCAATAAAATTTTTGGCCGCGCCATCGTTGATATCAAGTCGCGCGTGGAGCAGGGCGATACCTTTGCCGATGCGTTGCGCCGACATCCGAAGATTTTTGATTCCCTGTTCTGCAACATGGTGGAAGCAGGTGAAGTGGGCGGTATTCTCGACGTGATCCTGCTCCGTCTCGCGGCATATATCGAAAAAGCGGCCGCCCTGAAGGGGAAGGTAAAAGGGGCGATGGTTTATCCGGTCGCTATTATGGTGGTTGCCATCGCGGTCGTCGCCTTCTTGCTCGTTTTCATCATACCCAGCTTTGCCACAATGTTTGCCGATATGGGGGGGCGCAAACTGCCCGCCATAACGGTGTCCATCATTTTCCTGTCCGACACGCTTATTCATAAATGGTACATCTTCATCGCCGGTCCGGCCGCGCTGATTTTTGGCTTGGCGAAGTGGTACAAGACCGACAAGGGGCGCGCGGTTATGGATCGCCTGGTGTTAAAACTGCCGGTCGCCGGAATTTTGGTGAAAAAGGTCGCCGTCGCGAAGTTTACCCGCACGATGGGAACCCTGATCTCCTCCGGCGTTCCCATCATCGAAGGGCTCAACATCACGGCGAAAACGGCCGGCAATAATGTCATCGAAACCGCGATCTTCGAAATTATCGACGATATTAAGGCAGGTAAAGGATTGGCGGAGCCATTGCGCGCTCAGGGAATTTTTCCTCCGATGGTGGTACAGATGATCGACGTCGGCGAACAGTCCGGCGCGCTCGAAGTCATGCTCGGTAAGATAGCCGATTTTTACGATCAGGAAGTGGACGATTCGGTGAATGCCCTTACCGCCATGCTTGAACCAATGCTAATGGTCTTTCTGGCAATTGTCGTCGGTTATGTGGTTATCGCCATGTACATGCCCATATTCCAGATGGGCGCAGGCGCCTAACCGGCGGGCATGCCCGCCGTCTAAGTGGGGCCGCGTTTGATGGTCAGCGAAACATCCCTTCCCGGGGAGCGGGAACAGTCGGTCATCGTAAAGGCGCTCATAGTCTTTCGCCTGATTGCGATTTCCTTTTTCTTCATTACGGTTGTTGTTTTCAAGCTTCAATTTGCGGATTTTGTTTTTCCGTGGCCGCTTTCGGCATTGATCGGGCTTACATACCTGTTGAATATCGTGTATGCGTTCATGGTGGGGCGTATCCGCAGCTTTGTCCCCTTTCTGTATTTCCAGCTGGCGGCGGACCTTGTTATCGAATGCGGTATCATATATTATACCGGCGGCGTTGACAGCCCTTTCACGTTTCTTTATATCCTCACCATTATTTCATCGGTCATCATTATGCAGCCGGGGGGAAGTTACATTCTTGCTTCCGGGGCGACCATACTGTACGGCTTGTTGGTGACGTTTGAATTTTACGGCGTTCTGCATCCCGTACCGCTCGTCTACGTTGAGAAACCGGCGGGCCCAACTCAGGAATTTGTTTTTTTCTCCGTGCTGATACATCTGGGGGCTTTTTATCTGGTTGCTTTTTTGACCGACTTTCTTTCCCGCCGCCTTCGCGGAACGTTATTGGCCCTCGGCACAAAAAGCCGGGACCTCACCTATTTGCAGGCGTTCCACCAGAATGTGGTCGCAAACATGGGAAGCGGCTTTATCGCACTTGACCTTGATGGGCGCATCGTTTCGGCCAACCCCGCCGCGGAGATGATTTTGGGAATACGCGCGGCCGATTTCATGAAAAAAACATTGCGTGAGGTATTTCCG
>JAKAGL010000098.1 GCA_021815535.1 bacterium | reverse complement strand
CGACCCTATCGTGCAGATGGAATTGCTGATGCCGGTGGTAGGCCTTGTCCGCGCCCCCAACGTCAATTCCGCCATCGACATCGCGGTGGAAGTGGAACACGGCTTCCGCCACACCGCCGTCATGCATTCAAAGAATATCGATAACCTCAGCCGTATGGCGCGCGCAGTAAACACCTCCATCTTCGTGAAAAATGCCCCGTCGTTTGCGGGGTTGGGCGCGGGGGGCGAGGGGTACACCTCGTTCACCATCGCCAGCCCGACCGGCGAGGGGCTTACCACCGCCCGCCATTTCTCGCGCGAGCGGCGGTGCACGCTGAAGGATTCCTTCAGGATCATATGAACCTCATCGAACTGGTGCGGGAAGCAGGGGTTGTCGGCGCCGGGGGCGCGGGCTTTCCCACGCACGTCAAGCTCGCCGCGCAGGTAGATACCGTGCTGGCCAACGGCGCGGAATGCGAGCCGCTTCTTTACTCCGACCAGTTCGTGATGGAATCACACGCCGACTTGATCGTCGACGGACTGCGCCACGTGATGCGCCAGACCGGCGCAGCGCGCGGCCTGCTTTGCATCAAAGAAAAATACCACGAAGCCGTGGCCCGCTTTGAAAAGCTGATCGCGGCGGAAAAGGGGATGGAGCTGTTCCTTCTGGGAAACTTCTATCCCTCTGGCGACGAACAGGTGCTGGTGTACGAAACCACCGGGCGTATCGTGCCGGAAGCGGGCATCCCGCTGAACGTCGGCGTGGTGGTGCAAAACGTCGCCACGCTTGCCAACATTGCGCGGGCGGCGAAAGGGGAGGCGGTCACCGATAAGGTGATAACCGTCGGCGGCGAAATAAAAACCCCCGGCGTTCACCGCGTGCCGCTTGGCGCATCGCTGGCCGAGATCATCGCCGGATGCGGCGGGGCCCTGATTGACGATTACGCCCTGTTGCTGAACGGCCCGATGATGGGCCGCCTGGCCGATCCCGCTCACGAGGTAGTGACGAAAACCACCGCCGGTTTCTTCATCCTTCCCAAAGGAAATCCCCATGTGGCGCGGCTCAGCCGGCCCCTTTCGGCTGACATCCGCCTTTCGCGCGGGGCGTGCGAACAATGCCGCTACTGCACCGACCTCTGCCCGCGATCGCTCAACGGGCACGCGCTGGAACCGCACGCCATCATGCGGGTGATCAACGAGCAACGCGAGCCGGAAGCGGCAACGGTGCTGAACGCCTTCCTCTGCTGCGAATGCGGCGTGTGCGACCTGTTCGCCTGCCCCATCGCCCTTTCGCCCCGCCGTTTTTTCCGCGATTTCAAGCGGAGCCTTTCCGCGCGCGGGATCCGCTTCACGCCGGAAAAAAAGGAGCTCAAGGCCGATATCTACCGCGAAGTGCGCCGCGTGCCGAAGGACAAGCTCACCCGGCGGCTCTCGCTTTCCAAATACGAAATCAAGCCCCCCTATCACGGGGCGCTGTGGGATGTTCCCGCCGTAGCCATTCCGCTTTCGATGCATCTGGGCGCCCCCGCCCTGCCGCTGGTGAAAGCGGGCGACCGGGTGAAACGGGGCCAAAGAATAGCATCCATCCCGGAAGGTAAATTGGGCGCGGCCATTCATGCCTCGATTGCCGGTACGGTCACCAAAGTGAATGGATACATAAGGATTGAAAAATGATCAAAGAACCGGCGTTGGCGCTTCTTGAGCTCCGCTCCATAGCGCGCGGGATAAAAACCTGCGATGAGGTGATGAAAAAAGCCGATGTGCAGCTTCTTGATGCGCGGACGCTCTGCCCCGGCAAGTACATGGTGCTTTTCGCCGGAGAGGTCTCACCGGTTGAAGAAAGTTTCCACAAGGGAATCGCCATCGGCGACGACATGATGGTGGACGAGCTGTTCCTTCCGAATGCGCACCCGCAGCTTATCCCCGCGATGGAGGCCTGCGCCGCCGCGCCGGAGGTCGACGCTTTGGCGGTGTTTGAGACCTTTACGGTCGCCTCGTGCATCATTGCCGCCGATGCCGCGGCGAAGGGGGCCAACATCCATTTGATCGAGATGCGGCTTGCCAACGGCCTTGGCGGAAAATCGTTCTTCACCATGACCGGCGAGATCGCGGAAATAGAGGCCGCGGTGGAGTTCGCCAAAAAAGCGATAGCCCATCTGGCGGCGATGGTGGCGGTGGAGATCATTCCCCGCCCGCATAAAGACCTCATTTTGAAGGTGTCGTGATATGCATTTGGGAAAAGTTATCGGAACTGTGGTGGCGTCGCAAAAAACCGAAACGCTCAAAGCGGTGAAGCTGCTGCTGGTGCAGCCCCTCAACGACCGGCTTGAGCCAAAAGGGGAACCGCAGGTGATGGTGGATGCCAACATGCAGGCCGGGCCCGGAACCATCGTGTCATGGGTATCGGGGCGCGAGGCGATGCACACCTGCCCCTGCAACGACGGGCCGGTGGACGCCGGCATCGTTGGCATCGTGGATGAGCCGCTTAACCGGGAGACGCGCGAATGAAGTTCTGCAAAGTGGTCGGCAACATCACCACATCGCACCAGGAGCCGATCTACCGCGGCTCCAAGATCATGATCGTGCAACCGCTGGATGCCGGGCTGAAACCCCAGGGAGAGACGTTTCTTTCGTGCGATTTCGTGCAGGCCGGGCCCGGCGACATCGTGCTGGTGGAAACCGAGGGGAACGCCGCCCGCCAGCTTTTTATGAACCCGAACGGCGCGGTGCATTCCGTGATCGTCGGCATTGTGGATGAGGTACACCGTGAAAACTGAGTATCAGCACCGGTTGGACATGATAGAGGTTGGCCGCCGGGTCCACGCCCGCGGGTGGATCTCGAGCACGGACGGCAATTTCTCGGTGAAGCTGGATGCGAACCGCATATTGACCACGCCGACCGGCGTGCACAAGGGCTACCTCAATGTGGACGATTTCATCATCGTCGATATGGAGGGAAAGAAGATCTCCGGCTCGCGCAATCCTTCCACCGAGCTGGCGATGCACCTCACCTGCTACCGGCAGCGCCCCGACATAGGCGCGGTGGTACATGCTCACCCCACCATCTGCGTGGCGTTCAGCGTCTCCGGCATCGCGCTGGCACAGTGCCTGCTGCCCGAAGTGGTTTTCACGCTCGGCGGCATACCGACGGCAAACTACGCGCCCCCCTCCACCGAGGAGGTGCCCCGCTCCATCGAAGAGCCGATCAAGGATTACGACGCCGTCATTCTGGAGCGCCACGGCAGCGTTACCGTGGGCAAAGACATCTTCGGCGCGTACAATACGCTGGAACGGATGGAGCATGTGGCCGAGATAACCTTCCACGCAAGGATGCTGGGAAACGCCAGGCCGCTGACTTCGGCACAGGTGAACGAGCTGGTGACGATCGGAAAAAACCTCGGCCTGCCGCCGCGGAAAGTAACCTGCAACGATTGCAACGCCTGCGGCAAGCACAGCGGCGGCGCATGCCCATCAATGGGTTTGGGTTCCCCCATGCCGGCCGAAAACGCCGTACGGGCTTTGCCGGAAAAACCGGCCGCCCCGTCAGTCCCCAACGTGGAAAAAGTGGCCGCCGGCTTATTGCCGAACGTTTCACCGGAGGTGTTGGCCGCGATCATACGCGAGGTAAAAACAGAGCTTTCGGCGATGACGCCACAGCGGGGGTAGATCCCATCCCGCCGGCGTTCTTCGGGATTATTTGGGGCGGTGGACTTTGACGAGGTAAAGCTTGTATTCAAGGCCCGAAAGCCCTTTTAGCTCCGCGTTGCCCAACGGCACGCATTCAAGATAGGGCTCTCCCCGCACCGAGGTAAAAACGGCGTGCGAGACGATTATCCGGTTTTCCGGCGGTACTTGAACGTCAGCTGAAAGCGCGGGGAAATCGACGGAAGATATCGCCTGTATGCGGCTGGCGGCCACCACGGGCACGCCATAGCGGTCCTGATCGATATCCACCTTCGTTTCACCATAATGGATGCCGATGCGGATATTGAAAACACCCTGTTTCGACCTGCGCAACCCGGCGGTAAAGACAATCGCTTCCAGGGCGCACCGGATAGCATCGATGTTATCGGCAAACACCACCATGAATCCGTCCCCCAGCCCCTTTTTATAAAGACAGTCGTATTTTTCCATGATGGCTTCCAGCTCGCGCTTGAAGGGAATGAACAAGTTGAGATAATACTCCACGCCGTGTTTGTTCATGATCTCGGTGGAATCGACAATATCGAGGAACAGCACCGCCTCGGCCCGCGTTTGCCGATATTTTTCAGGTACTATCGGCTGGGCCTTTGCGGCCTGTTCCGTAAGCCGCGCCATCTTCTTTGTGTCTTCGGGATCCGCTATCGGCACCCCCAACACGCCAACTCGCTTTTTCATCTTTTCGTCGGCCAATGAATTAAAAGCGTCCAAATCCTGTTTCGCTTTTTCCGGCTGTCCCGACTTTATATAGGCAAGCGCACGGTTGTAATATGGCCCCGGCGTGCTCGGATTCAACGCGATGGCGTGATCGTAGAACGACAACGATTCCTGCCCGAGCCCTTTTCCGGAGAGTACACTTCCCATGGCATTGTAGGCGTCGGCAAAATCCGGTTTCAGCTGGATCGCCTCATTGAAGTCGCTGAGAGCCCCATCTTCCTGTCCCAGCGCCGTTTTGGCCATGCCCCTGCTGTAGTAGGCCGATGCGGTGTTTGGATTGAGCTTGATGGCCTTGTCGAAATCGGCGAGGGCGTCCTCATACCGTTTCATTTCGGCTTTTGCCGCCCCGCGGTCGAGATAGGTTTTTGCCCCCTCCTGCGGGCTTAATTCGATGGCGCGGTCAAAATCCGACAGCGCCTCTTCGTACCGATTCAATTCGGTCAGGCTTTTTCCCCGGTTGTAAAAGGCCGCTACGTTTTCTGGTGAATATTCCAATGCCTTCGTAAAATCCTCGATCGCCTCCTCGTGGCGTCCCAATGCCGCCTTTGAAACTCCCCGGCTGATAAATGCCTTGGGATAATCGGGATGCAGGGCTATGAACTTGTCATAATCCTCGATCGCCTCCAGGTGGTGTCCCAGCTCCGCCTTGTCGAACCCGCGAATAAGGTAGGTGATGGGGTTCGAATTGATCTTGATCGCTTTTTCGCACTCCTTCAACGCCTCATGCGGCTTTCCCTGGAGGGTCTTTATGATCCCCTTGTTCTGGTACGCCTGCGAAAGGCTGGGGTTCAGCTCCAACGCGCGTGAATAATTTTCCATCGCTTTTTCGTACTGGCCCATCCGGGCAAAAATATTGCCGCGATTGTTGTAGGCTCCCGCAAAGTTGGGATCTATCTGTACCGCCATGTTGAAATCGGCCAGCGCTTCTTCAAATTTGCCCAAACGAACTTTTGCGCTTCCACGGCTGTCATAGAACTTCACATCATCCCCATCGATCTCTATGGCCTGATCATACGACTGGACCGCATCTTCATACCGTCCGATCTCTTCCTGGACATTGCCCATGTTAAAAAAGATGTTGGGATCGGCGGGATCTATTTTGAGGGCCTTCTCAAAATCGGTTAAAGCATCAACGCCATTTCCCAGCTTTGCCTTGATAATGCCCCGGTTGATATATGCCTTTGCATAGCCCTGATTGATCTCGATCGCCTTGTTGTAATGTCCCAAGGCATCATTCTGCTTTCCCATTTCACTTTCAATGTTGCCCATATTGAAATGGGCGCGGCTGTCTCCCGCGTCCAGCGCCAATACATGCTCAAAATCTTCGCGCGCGCCCTTTAATTTCCCCAAGCGGGCCCTGATAATTCCCCGATTGCCGTATGCCCCCTTGAATTCCGGGGCGAGCCGGACCGTTTCATCAAAATCGGCCAGGGCCCCCTCAAGGTCACCCGCTTTTACCCTGGCGTTGCCCCGATGAAAGTAGGCGATGACGTTATCGTTCTTGAGGTTCAATACCGCGTTGTAATCTTCAATCGCCTCTTGATAGTCGCCACTTTCTTCAAGCGCATATCCGCGGCTGATGTAAGCTTCGAGAAAATCCCTTTTAAGACGGATCGCCTCGGTGGCCCCGAGGATCGCCAATTGAAAATGCCGATTTTTAAGGTTGTTGATGGCTTGCCGATAGTAGATCTCGGCACTTGGCTCTATCAAATCAGGGCTTTCAAAGCCTTCCACAAAAACTCCCCAGCAGGATATTCTTCAAATCAACGTCTGGCGTTAAGAAATGAGAAGAGTCCGGTCGTGCCGGACATTATACCTCCACCAGCCCAATTAGGAGGCGGTCTTTCCTAATTCTTGTAAATCACATATTTTTGATCGGTCTCTTTTGAAAATTTGGGTATAAAGCAACCCCCTCTCGTTTCGATCTATTTTATTGTTTTTTCATTACTTGAAGTAAGCTTACCCTTACCAGTGGACGCTTATCGGAAATGGAACTTATCCACAACCGCTAAATTGTGGATAATTTTTTATATCTATTTGTTTTTTATTTTGTTATTAGCATTAAATAAAAGGGTTGAAATAGATAGAAATATTGATAGAATTTCTCTCATCTATGAAGATATCCACCAAGGGACATTATGCCGTCCAGGCACTGGTCGATCTTGCAGTTCAGCCTGCCGGGTCGCCGGTTTCACTGGCAAGCATTTCCGCCCGCCAGGATATTTCACTTAACTACCTTGAGCAGCTTTTTCTGAAACTGCGCAAGGCCGAACTGGTGAAAAGCGTGCGTGGTCCCGGAGGCGGCTATCTGTTGGGTAAAGAGCCGTCGCAAATCAGCATCGGCGAAATATTCGAAGCCGTTGACGAAAACATCATTCTTTCCGATTGTGTCGACGATGCATCCCAGTCTTCCTGCATCAAAACGCAAAACTGCCTCACCCAGCTTCTCTGGAGCCGCATCACTTCTTCCCTCAAGAAGACGCTTTATTCCATTTCCCTCGCGGAAGTTACCAACGAAACACTTGACGCCACCGGCGCCACTACCGCCAAACCCAGTTTCATCTACCAGCTCTAGCCCGATGCATCAATTCTGGGAGAACTGCAAAAAGGAGCTCGAGCGGCAGATCGATCCACACAACTTCATCTCCCATATCGAGCCGATCACCATTTCCGGCATCACCGACAGCGAGGTAACGCTGATGGTTCCCTCCGCCTTTTCGCAGGGATGGATCGAGCGGAATTATTTGCAGAATATCGCCGATGCGGTCAACCGCGGCGCCGGTGGCGAACGAAAGATCACCTTCGTTGTGGCCGCCCCCCGGGCGAAAGAGGCGCGTTCGCCGCTGCCGGTGAAAACAAAACAGCGCAAAATAGCGGCCCCCGTCCGGCTCAACCCGCTGTATACCTTCACATCATTTGTCCGGGGCAAGAGCAACGAATTCGCCTATGCGTCGTCGTTGCAGGCCGCGGTGAACCCCGGCACCAAGTATAACCCGCTGTACCTCTATGGCGGCGTCGGATTGGGCAAAACCCATCTGCTTCAATCGATCAGCCAATACATCCTCGACAAACACCCCGATTGGAGCGTTCTATACCTTTCATCGGATCAGTTTGTAACCCAGATGATCTCCCGCATGCAGAAGGGACAGATGGAAGAGTTTCGGAACACCTTCCGCAACCTGGATGTGCTTTTGATAGACGACATACAGTTCATCGCCGGCAAGCCGGCCACGCAGGAGGAATTTTTCCACACCTTCAATGAACTGTTTCACGCCGGCAAACAGATCGTCATCACCAGCGACCAGTTTCCCAAAGACATTAAAAAGCTGGAAGACCGCCTCAGAAGCCGCTTCGCGTCGGGCCTGATCGCCGATATTCAGCCGCCCGATCTTGAAACCAAGATCGCCATTATCCGCACCAAGGCAGAAACCAACGGTTACAATCTGCCGGAAGAGGTGATCCATTTTCTGGCCGAGACGGTGAAATCCAACATACGCGAACTGGAAGGGTGCATGGCGCGCGTGGTCGCATTTTCATCGCTTAAAGGCGTGCCTATCGATCTGGTGCTCGCCCGCGAGGTGCTTCATGATGTTTACTCGAATGCCCAAAAACATATCGGCATTCCGCAAATACAAAAAACCATTACCGAGTACTTCGGCTTGAAGCCAAACGACCTGAAATCAAGGAACCGAAGCCGCAATCTGGCTGTGCCAAGGCAAGTAGCC
>JAKAGL010000097.1 GCA_021815535.1 bacterium | reverse complement strand
TTCCGATTTCGTCACCACCACTACGCACAAAACGCTGCGCGGCCCGCGCGGGGGGATGAGCATGTGCCGCGCGCAATATGCCAAAGATCTTGATACCGCCGTGTTCCCCGGCATCCAGGGGGGACCGCTCATGCACGTCATCGCCGCCAAAGCGGTTGCGTTCAAGGAGGCGCTCCAGCCCTCTTTTAAAGCGTATGAGCAGCAGATATTGAAAAACGCCAAGGTGCTGGGCGAGGAATTGGCCGCGCATGGTTTCCGCCTTGTATCGGGCGGCACCGATGTCCATCTGGTGCTTGTCGATCTCCGGCCGAAAAAGATCACCGGCAAAGCGGCGCAACTCGCGCTGGAAGAGGCGGGCATTACCGTGAACAAAAATACCATCCCCTTCGATCCGGAAAAACCGATGGTCACCAGCGGCATCCGTATCGGCACCCCCGCGCTCACCACCCGCGGCATGAAAGAGGGGGAGATGCGCAAAATCGCCCAATGGATAGCCGAAACGCTCGACGCGCCGGATAACGCCGGTGTTGCCGCCAATGTCCGCAAGAAGGTGGAAGCCCTCGCGCGGGAATTCCCTCTTTATGCCAACCGGCTGTAGCCGCAGCGGGGTATGATGAAAAGGCGCCCGGCTGTTGCGGGCGGCCCGCCGGATCAAAGGAGTGATGGATGAAATGTCCCTTTTGCGGTAACACCGAGAATAAGGTGGTTGATTCGCGCGTGAGTAAAGAAGGGGATATCATCCGCCGCCGCCGCGAGTGCGATAAGTGCGGTGAACGGTTCACTACCCACGAACGCATCGAGGAGATGTTGCCGCTCATCATTAAAAAAGACGGCCGCCGGGAAGAATTCGACCGTGAGAAGATCCGCAAGGGGTTGGATAAGGCTTTTGAGAAGCGGCAGGTGGGCGTGGAGCAGAAGGAAGCGATCATCGACCGGGTGACCAAGCGGCTGCGGGATCTGGGTGAAAAAGAGATTAAGAGCGCCACCATCGGGCAGGCCATTATGGACGAGTTGAAGAACACAGACGAGGTGGCTTATGTCCGTTTTGCCTCGGTCTATCGCTCGTTCCGCGATGTAAATGAATTTATGACGGAGCTTAATAAACTGCTGGGGGAAAAGAAGTAATGCCCCGCTTTTATCCCATGATGCTTGACTTGCGGGGGAAACCTTGTGTGGTGGTTGGCGGCGGGGAGGTGGCCGCCCGCAAGGTTGAATCGCTTGTGGAGTGCGGTGCGAAAGTGACCGTGATCGCCCCGGCAGTGGATTCATCGCTTGCGCCCTTGATTGAAAGGGGCGCGGTTATACACCTTCCGAACAACTATGGCGCCGGAGACCTGCAAGGGGCTGTTTTGGCCATCGCCAGCACCGATAGTGAAGCGGTAAACCGCGCGGTTTATGCGGATGCCAAGGCGCAGGGCATCCCGGTCAACGTGGTGGATGTGCCGGACCTTTGCACCTTCATCGTGCCTGCGGTTGTCGAGCAGGGGGATCTTACCATCGCGATTTCGACCTCAGGAAAAAGCCCCGCGATGGCCAAGCGCATCCGCAAGGAGATGGAAAAACACTTTGGACCCGAGTATGGCGCGATGCTGCATTTGCTCGGCGAGGTGCGGCTGTTGACGCAAGCGCGGGAGAAGAACCTCGACCGCCGGATGAAGCTGATGACCGCCATCGTAAACAGCGATCTGTTGGAGCGTCTGCGCGGTGGCGCGCGCCCTACCGCGGATGAAGTGTACAAGGAATTCGCCAAATGAAAATGCTGCTCACCTTGGCGCTCTTTTGTTATTTTTTGGCCATGCTCAAGTTTTTCATGCATCTCGCCGTCCGGCGGCAGTTTTTCCACGCGTTGGCCGTCATTATGGCCATCCTGGGGTTCGGTCTGCACACCGCAGGCCTGATCGCGATTTCTGTTAAGACCGGCCATGGCCCGTATACCACTCCATTTGAATATACGTCATTCTTCGCCTGGACCACGATGGCCGTATTGCTGGTGTTCGCCGTTTTTGTCCGCCGCATCGCGTCGGTGGGGGCGTTCGTTTCTCCGTTGGCGTTTCTTCTGATGGCCTATTCGATGCTGTTGCCTGAGGAGGTTGGCGGCGGTCAGGTGCGCGCTTTCTGGCTCACCATGCACTATACCGTTTCGTTCCTGGCGCTATCCTCGTTCATCGTGGTATTTGCCGCGAGCGCCATGTATCTCATCCAGGAAAACGAGTTGAAGCATCACCGGTTCAGCGGGCTGTTCAAGCGAATGCCGGATCTTGATACCCTTGATCTTTTGTTGAACCGGGCGCTGGTATTCGGTTTTCCACTCATCTGCGTTGGTGTGTTGAGCGGTATGATCTGGGCCCACAAGCTATTTGGCTCGTTCTTCGGTCCGAAGCCGGAGCGCGTGCTGCCGATCATTTTGGTATGGCTCGTCTATGCGCTTCTTATGTTTGGCCGTACCGTTATCGGCTGGCGCGGCCACAAAATCGCCTTGGTGGGATTGGCCGGCTTCGCGCTGGCCGCCGCCGCGGTCGGCATCCATCTCGCGGTGCGGTAGATATTTCTCTGGACCGGTGGATGTTTGCATGAAATCGCGTCTGTGCCGCTAGCGGCCCCTTCCGTTATTTCGAGGAAGGCGCGAGAGACGATGGTAAAATAACGCATATTATTTATGGAGGATATCGTGAGAAAAGCATGTGCAATACTGGCGGCGTTCCTTTTGTATGGCGTCGGAAGCGCGGGAGCGGCCACCTACGTCCTGGACAAGTCCCACTGCAATATCGGTTTTTCCGTCAAGCATTTGGTTATTTCCAACGTGAAGGGAAAGTTCGATGACTTCGAAGGGAGTTTCGACTTTGATGATGCGAAAAAAAGCCTGGCCAGCGCCCAAGCGGTCATAAAAACGGCCAGCATAAACACCAGTGACCTGAAGCGCGATAACCATCTCCGTTCGCCGGAGTTCTTCGATGCGGAGAAGTTTCCCGAAGTTGCCTTTACATTAAAGAACAGCCATTCCCTTGGTAACGGTAAAATGCAGGTGTCCGGCGATCTTACCATCCACGGTGTCACTAAGCCGGTGATTTTGGAGGGGGAATTCTTGGGAACCGCCAACGATCCGTGGGGAAACAAACGCGCCGGGTTCACCGCCGAAGGAGAAATCGTCCGTGCCGATTACGGCATGAATTGGAACAAGCTGCTTGATAACGGCGGTGTGGTGGTTGGTGAGAAGGTAAAACTGCAACTGGAAATTGAAGGGGTGTTGAAAAAATAGTCAGCATCGGCAGCAGTTGTTCTTCTAAGGGCGGCAGGATTGTGCCGCCCTTTTTTATTTCATCATGCACAGTAACAGCCCTCAGGCTTGTGAGGGGGCATTTTCCGGTCTCAGTTATGGCGCTATGTTGCCTGGGGCTGCAAGGGGCATTTTAAAATATTGAAATATGCCGGGGATGTTCGGGTGGCAATGTATGCAGGTTTTTTTCATTTTTTCGATATCTATGAAATGGTAGCGGGGATCGCCGGCGGCATGGGCCTCATGGCAGTCTATGCAGGGAAATTTTATCCTTGGCAGGTGCGCATTGATTCCGTGAAAGGTGCTGTGTTCCCCGTGGAGTGATTGGTGGCACGATTCGCAGGTGTCGTCCGGCATCATGCCGGCCTTCATGCGGTTCGGTTCTTTGTAGGCGCCCATTAAATATACGGTAGTATTTTTCGTCTCTTCCCATCGGATCGCAAGCCACTGTTCGAGGGCTCGTCCGTTGTGGCAATCCATACAGCTGAAACCCGGCTGTTTCGCCCGGTGCAGGGCGGCAAGATCACGGGGAGGCCGCTCCCGGAATAGCCGGTTCTTTTCTGCATGAAGCGTCGTGCCGTCAGGCAAATGGCAGGCAGCGCAAAACGCCGGATCGCGTTTGGCCATTTCGAATGCCGCGGCCAAGGTGATCGCCACAAGTGCTGAACCGGCCAACGTGAAAAGAACCGAGTACGCGATATTCCTTTTCACGATTTATAGGCGGGTGCATTATGTGTCACGCAATCAGCTTTCTACGGAGTGCTGGCGTTGGCGGAATATTCGGGGAGTTCTTCATCTCCCGCCGGGTAATCCTCATGATCCGCCGGAGAACGTTTTTCTACCGCCGCGAATCCGCCGCCGCGTTTGCGTCCTTCATTCACCGGCACGATATTGCGCGCTTCCATCCCTTTTTCCCCCGGCGTCAGGTCGAATTCAAAAACGATGTCACGGCTGGGAAGTTCGTCCGCCACGGTCTGGTCGCGGAAATTGTAAAGGTGGGCAAAAGCGCTTCCATACGGGGAAGTCGGTTTTCGCGGATCGGTTATCCAAAGGTTATCCAGCTTATTCAGAAAACGCATGAAGCCGTAACCTTTTTCTTTGAAAAATTTGTTGCAGGTTCCGCGCACTTTGCTTCCCGGCTTACCCCAGTCGCCGCCACCTTCTATCGGCAAAAGACCGGGGATAAGGTAGCCGCTCACAAACAGATCGGCTTCTTTCTTCAAGTCGTAGGAAACATTCTTGAAGGCGACCACTTCGCAGCGCAACCCTTTGCTTTGGAGCGCGCGTGCCACCTGCACAAAGTCGCCATCGCCGGTAGCCAGGATCACCTTCTCCATCCCTTCGGATTGCAAAAGCGCATCGACGGCCATTTCCAGGTCGGTATTCGCTTTGCTGTGGCGATTCCCCAATTCGTCGGTGAACCACTTCACTTTCTTCTCGATGACTTTGTAGCCCCAGTCGCGCAGGGTGGAGTAAAAATCGTTGGTACCATCGCGGTAATTGTTATCGGTACGGCCTTTTTCCTCGTCAAATACGGCGTACACATTGAGGCGCACCGGATTGTAACCGTCCCGGCTGGCGAAATCGCGAAGTACGTCGAAGCGCATGCCATACCCGCCCCCCATATTCAGATTGCTCAGATCCACGTATACGCCGACTGCTTTAGCCATAAAAATCCCCTTTCGGAATGGCGCAACGCAAAGCGATGAATAACTAGTTCCGGCATATGGGGCGATAAAGGATTTGATCGGTGATTATGAAACGCACTTCAGGAGGCGCTTTCCGGTTTTGTGATTCACTGCTCTCGTTGCGGATTATTGATATTTGATTGAAAACTGCAAACACGGGTATTCCGCGTTTGTTTTAATATGCGCAGGCGATTTCAATGTCCGTAATTGACTGCGTCATTCTACCGTATTCACCCGGATATTCAAAACCGGATGTCATTCCTGCTCTGATCTCTCGCCGGTGGACGCATCCCACGGCTGCAACAACGCGGCGACGCCCGATTCTTCCAGAAACCGTTCTTTGCCGATTCTGGCGATCAGCCGCCCCAGCCGCATTTTTTTCCCGCCGTATTGCATGTATGCGATGATTTTTTCAATCACGGCAAGCACTGTTTTCTGGTCCTTGGCAAGGCCGACGCTTTGGGCCAACACCGGGCCAAGGCCCGCCGAGCCCCCCAACAGGATTTCGTATCCCTGATTGTGCCCGATGATGCCGATGTCCTTCACCGCGGGTTCGCTGCAGCTGCGGGGACAGCCGGCGATGCCAATGTGAAGCTTGACCGGCAAGGGAGTGCCGCGGAAGCGTTCGTCGATCGTCCGCGCCAGTTCCAGCACCGGTTGTTTGAAGCGTTGGCAAAACACTTCGGCGCTGCAGAGCCGAACCGGACGGACGAGCGGGGCTTTGAAGTTATTCGATTGATAGCCGGGGGCGGGGTCGTGCGGGCGTTCATGCCCTTTCCAGACGAAGATCATTTCGCCGCCAAATTTGACTTTTTCCGCGCCGGATTCCTTCATCTGTTCCACCAGCTGTTCCAGGTCTCCGATCGAAATTACCCCCGCCGGCATATAGGGGGCAAACGTGGCCGGTCGGACCCGCCCGCTGGTGATCGGCTTCTTCTTTACTGTCATGCTATTCAGATTACCATAGGAGGACGCGGGTGAAATGACTTTCGTCATTTCAGCCCCGGCGCGCGGGCATCAATGGTATACTTTTGCCCGTTATGAAAGTCTTGATAATTGGCGGCGGCGGGCGCGAACATGCCATCGCATGGCGTTTGGGCCAAAGTCCCCGCGTGACAAAGCTGTTCTGCGCTCCCGGAAATCCCGGAACGGCGCCCATTGCCGACAATGTGGCGTTGGCGGCGGACGACCTTGCAGGGCTGCTGGCTTTTGCCCAAAAAGAGCGGATTGATTTCACCGTTGTCGGCCCCGAGGCGCCTCTCGTCAAGGGGGTGGTGGACCTGTTTTCGAAAAACGGCCTGAAAATATTCGGCCCCAGCCAAAGCGCCGCGCGGCTTGAGGGGAGCAAGGTCTTTATGAAGGAAATGCTTGTCAAAGCCGGCATACCCACCGCGCACTACAAAACATTTGCCGACCCTGCGTCCGCCATTTCGCATCTTGATACAGCTGAATTCCCTCTGGTGATAAAGGCCGACGGCTTGGCTGCCGGCAAAGGAGTGCTGGTCACCAACGACAAAGTGGAAGCGCAGGAATTCATCAACGCCACCATGGGCCAAAAGGTGTTTGGCGCCAGCGGCGATACCATCATCATCGAACAGTTTCTTCCGGGCGAGGAGGCAAGTTACATCGTGGTGGCGGATGGAAAGAATTTTGTACCGCTCGCCAGCGCGCAGGATCACAAGCGCGTTTTTGACGGCGACAAAGGTCCCAACACCGGTGGCATGGGGGCCTACAGCCCTGCGCCGGTGGTTACCAAAGAAGTGGATGAAAAAATCAGGCGAAAAGTTGTCGCGCCGCTCCTTAAAGCGATGGGGCAAGAAGGGTGTCCGTTCACCGGCTTCCTCTATGCCGGCATTATGGTGAGCAACGGTGAGCCGTATGTATTGGAATTCAACGTCCGGCTGGGCGATCCTGAAGCCCAACCGCTGATGTTCCGGTACCACGGCGATCTGCTGACGTTGCTTGAAGCGGCCGTTGCGGGAAATGTTGCCGCCGTCACACCGGCATGGAGAAACGACGCCGCTGTCTGCGTGGTGATCGCATCGGGGGGCTATCCTGGCGATTTTGCAAAAGGGTTTCCCATCGAGGGGCTGGATGCCGAAGCCGAAAACGTGGTGGTCTTTCACGCCGGAACAAAGCGTGAAGGGGGTAAAACAGTAACCGCCGGAGGACGCGTACTGGGAGTTACCGCTGGCGGGGCGACTATTGAAGAAGCAACGAAACGCGCCTATGCGCGTGCCGCAACCATCAAGTTCGAGAAGATGTTTTACCGCAAAGATATAGCCCACCGCGCCATCAACCGCCAATAGGCGGCCAAAGACCCCCGAACGAAAAAAAGCGGGAATCGATACCGGTTCCCGCTTGATGGAAAGAAGTTATTTCGGCGTTTTTATTTCAACTACGGCAGAAGGCTTGCTTTCAAGGCCGGTCGAATCGACCGCAGTGACATAGAATTCGTAAGAGGAATCAGGCTTAATATCTTTCATTTTGAAAGAAGTTTCGGCAACAGCCGCCAAAACCGAGTTTCCGAAAAATCCTTTTTTGTAGACGTTGTATTTCACCACGTCGCCGGTGGGGGAGGGGCTCCATGAAAGACTGATCCCGGCTCCGTTTTGATCCATCGCGGCTGCCGGGCTGCCAGGAGCGGCTGGCAGCGGTTTGGTGTTAATGCCTACGGCATCTGAAGGCTCGCTTTCAAGGCCGTCAGCGTCTTTTGCCGTTACACGGAAGTAGTACGTTGCGCCGTCATCCAGCTTGCTTGCGGTGAAAGAGGTTTCCTTTGCGCTGCCGGCCAAAATGTATCCCTTGTCGGCATTCAAACTTCTATGGATAAGGTATTCCTTGATATCTTTTTCCGCGTTGGCGGCCCACTTAAGGGATGCCTGCTTTACTTCGCCGCTGGTTCCGGCAAGGCCGGATGGTTTGGCGGGCAACGGTTTGGTGACGCCATTTACCGTGCCTGATTGCGTGCTCGGCACATCGGCCACGTTGTACGACGTGATCCGGTATTGGTAGGTGGTGTTGTCTTTCAACGTGCCAAAAATCCCCCCCTTATCGGTGTAGGCGGTTGTGTCACTGCCGGTCAGTTTTTTTACCGACTCGAAATTTTTCCCGTCAATGGAGCGGAATAGCTCGTATCCGGCTATTTCCTCTTTCTTGATGGGAGCCCAGCCTAATTGCACCTCCCGGAATTTTCCGGCGCTTGCCTGCAGACCCTGCGGGGTTTCAGGCGGGCCGAACGTGGTGGCCTTGACTGCAGGGGAAAGGAGG
>JAKAGL010000096.1 GCA_021815535.1 bacterium | reverse complement strand
CGATCTCCAGGAAGCGATCGTCAAAGGGGACGCTAAAATACCGGCCATCTCCGCCGCCTCGATCATCGCCAAGGTAACGCGCGACCGCATCATGGACGACCTGCACGCGCAATACCCGCAATACGGATTCGCCAAACACAAAGGATATGGCACCAAGGAACACCGCGACGCGCTGTTGAAGCACGGCCCCGCCGCCATCCATCGCAAAACCTTCGCCGGGGTATGCACGGTTGAGCTACCTGCGGAACCTCAAAAGTAGACTGCAAAACCTCGCTTTCGGCAGATCGGCCGAGGCTGAGGCGGCCCGCTTCCTCAAAAAAAGCGGCTATGCCGTTCTGGAAACCAACTACCGCTGCCGCGGCGGCGAGATTGATATCGTGGCGCGCGAAGGAGCGGTGCTGGTTTTTTGCGAGGTGAAAGCGCGCCGAACCGCCTCTTTTGGCAGCGCGCTGGAGGCGATGACGCCGCAAAAGGCGCGCAAGATCAAAGCGGCCGCCGAACACTATCTGATGAAACATAATGTCTCTGGCGTTGACATCCGTTTTGATGTGGTGACGATGGACGGAGACGGGCCCGCGCAGAAAACCGCCCTCATCCGCAACGCGTTTTAAGTATCGCCGTCATTTCCCGCAGACACGTATCGATGAATCAAAAGACGAAAGGAAAAAAGCGGAATCCATTGAACTATTAGGCACTTTTGGGCATAATGCTCGCTTTGGTTGGGATTTCGCCCCTAATTGATGATAAAATGGCATATCGGAGATAGATGAAACCGCCGCACACCGCAAGGGAACCGGCATACGACACATAGGCACGGACAAAACAGCCCGGCTAACTTGGAGGATACATGATAGGCATTTCAAAACTCTACTGCAACGTGGAGAACGAAGGGGACGCGATCCGCTATGGCAAGCAATCGCACGGCATGTCCCAGAAGCCCCACGCGCACACCGTGCCCAAATCCTCCGGCGAACGCCGCCCGGTGGTTTCCTGGAACATCACCCGCACCTGCAACCTCAGTTGCATCCACTGCTATTCGGACTCCGAGGCTAAAAACTACGAAGGCGAGTTGAACACCGAACTTGCTAAAAGGAACATCGCCGATATCGCCCAGTTCCAAAGCCCCGCACTGCTCTTCTCCGGCGGCGAACCGCTCATCCGCCCCGACGTTTTTGAATTGGTCGATTACGCCCGCTCGCTGGGGCTGCGCAGTACGCTTTCCACCAACGGCACCCTCATCGACGAGGAGACCGCGCGCAAGATCAAGGAGAGCGGCTTCGTGTACGTCGGCATCTCGCTGGACGGCATCGGCCCGATCAACGACAAGTTCCGCGGCAAGGATGGCGCCTTCAAGAAAGCGGTCGCCGGTTTCAAGAACTGCGTAAAGGTTGACCAGCGCGTGGGCCTGCGCCTCACGCTCACCCGGCACAACTACGAAAACCTGCACGAGATCTTCGATTTCATCGAGCGGGAAGAGATCAACCGCGCCTGCTTCTACCACCTCGTCTACGCCGGCCGCGGCCGCGGCCTCACCAGCGAGGATTTAACGCACGAGGAATCGCGCCACGCCATGGATATCATCCTGGAACGCAGCGAAGACTTCCACAAACGCGGCCTCTACAAAGACATCCTCACCGTCGACAACCACGTCGACGGCGTCTACCTGTACATGAAACTCAAGGAAAAAGACCCGGCCCGCGCCGAAGAGGTGCTCAAAATGCTGGAATGGAACGGCGGCGGACGCTACAGCAGCGGCGTGTCGTTCAGCAACATCGATTTCTACGGGAACGTGCACGCCGACCAGTTTTGGCAGCACTACAGTTTTGGCAACATCAAGGAACGCCCGTTCAGCGAAATTTGGCTCGACCAATCCGATCCGCTGATGAAGGGCCTCAAAAACCGGCTCGACTACATCAAGGGGCGCTGCGCCGTCTGCAAATGGCTCAATGCCTGCGGCGGCTCCATGCGCGTCCGCGCCGACGTGATCTACAACGATCCGTTCGCGCCCGACCCGGCCTGTTACCTCACCGATGAAGAGATCGGCCTCACCGATGAAAAAAAGGCCGCGCTGAAGGCAAAAGGCCACGAGTTCCCGGTTCCTCCCCATCTGCTGGCGAAAAAACTGGGAGTGGGGGCGAACAAGTGAGCGGTAACGGCGAAAAAGGCCATTCTGGCGGCCACCCCGCCGGTCATCCGCACGGCGCCGGTGGACACCCCGGTGGCACGATAAAAGAGGTCTACGCAACCATAAAAGATGCGCCCGACGGCCACGGCCAGGCGCACCAGTTCATGATGAACAAACAAAACCAGATTCGCCTGGTGTTTTGGGAAACCACCGCCGGTTGCAATCTCGAATGCGCCCACTGCCGCCGCATCGACGTGGCCAGTACCCTGATGAAAAACGACCTCAACACAGAGCAGTCGAAAAAAATGATCGACAGCCTGCTGGAAGTGGGCAACCCGATTCTCGTACTCTCCGGCGGCGAGCCGCTCTACCGCCCGGACATCTTCGAGCTGGCCCGGTACGCCACCGATAAGGGGCTTACCGTGGCGCTGGCCACCAACGGCACGCTGGTCACCGCCGCCGTCGCACAAAAAATAAAGGACTCCGGCATACAGCGCGTTTCCATCTCCCTCGACGGGCTTGGGGCCACGCACGACTTTTTGAGGAAACTTCCCGGCAGTTACGATATGGCGATCCGCGGCCTCAAAGAGTTGAAAAAAATAGGCGTGCCGGTGCAGATCAACTGCACCATTGCCAAGCACAATGTGCACCAGGTGAAAGAGATCTATCAAAACGCCATCGACCTGGGCGCTATTGCCCTGCATATCTTCATGCTGGTGCCGGTCGGCTGCGGCGTCACCATCGCAGAAGACCAGATGCTGGATCCGCAGGTGTATGAGGACGTGCTCGGCTGGTTCTACGAAGTGGGCAAAGAAAAGAAGATAGAAACAAAGGCCACCTGCGCGCCGCACTATTTCCGCATCATGCGCCAGAAGGCTAAGGAAGAGGGGATACAGATCACCCCCAAAACCCACGGCATGGCCGCCATGACCAAAGGGTGCCTCGCCGGATCGGCCATCTGCTTCATCTCGCACAAGGGCGAGGTGTTCCCTTGCGGGTACCTCCCGGTGGAAGCGGGCAATATCAACCGCCAAAGCTTCAAGGATGTGTGGGAAAACAGCGAAGTGTTCGCCAACCTGCGCGATCCCGACAAGCTCAAAGGCAAATGCGGCATCTGCGAATACAAAAAAGTCTGCGAAGGGTGCCGCGCACGTGCCTACTATGAAAAAGGCGGCGATTACATGGAAGAAGAGCCCTACTGCATTTACGAGCCGAACAAGATAGCCCAGAAAGAGGACCGGTAACCCCGCGTCCTCTTCATTCCTTTCCTCACTGGCTTAAGCGTGACGGGCGCCGCCTCTATCATAAAAAAAACCTTTAGCCCGGCCTTCTTTTTTCCGAAAATAAGGGATAGATGTCTTTGCTTGAGGTGTATTCGTGAAAGTTGCAATAGTCGCGGTCATGGTGGTGCTGGCGATGGGGGTCGCCTTCGTTGGCGGGCTGCTGGTCGCACTGAAAATGACGGGAATGAGTCAGGAGCAAACCGTTAAAAAGGGGGCTCCGATTGTCGCCGCGCAGGTGAAGCTGGAAGAGCAAGGAGCCAAGCACATTGAGGGGGAAATGACCAAAGAGCCTGAAAAAGAACACGGCGAAAAAGCCAAAAAAGAGCCCAAAAAACCGACCACCGACGACATGATAGCCCTGATCGATTACAGCGTGAGCGAGAGCCGCGACGCCGGCAAACTGCTCTTCCGCAAAAAAGTGGCCGAAAATATGGAGGCCGCCGAAAAACAGCTTGAATTGGAATCGGACAAGGCCAAAGAAAAAAACCGGTTGGCCGCATCGGTCCAACGCTGGCTGGCGCGCTCAAGAAACTATTAAAGGGGGGCAGTTGCGCGGGCGGGCTTCAAACCCGCCGCTACCACCCGTCGGTATGGTTCCTATTTACCCATCTTCGCCACCTTGACGGCCACGCGCGATACTTTGCGGGCGACGGTCCGGTGGTGCAGGATGTTCTTCGTCTTCGCGCCGTCGATTAACGACTGCACTTCTTTCAGCGCTTTTTGGGCTTCCGCCTTGTCGCCGCTGGCGATGGTGGCCAGCGCCTTCTTGGTCACCGTGGCGACCGCGCTCTTGTAACTGGTGTTGCGCTCTTTGCGCTTCAGGGCCTGCTTGGCGGCCTTAACGGGCGATTTGTGCTTTCTCAAAGTATTCTCCTAAAAGAGGATAACTATACTCAAATTCCCCGAAAAGTCAACCATATTTCAAAAACGTTTGGCATATCAACCTTTCCTCCGGCAGGTTTTTTCATTACCGGTGCGCAGGAAAATGGGTGGTGATTATTCATGTGAAATAAAAAACGCGCGGGGCGAGAACTCTGAAGTGTTTCCGCCCCACTCGCAGGGCGCTTAGAGCGCCATGAACAGGATGGGGAGCGCGAAAAGAATCATCAATCCGCCTAACCAGAAGTATGAAACAACGTTCCCCTTTGTCTCACAGTGCGTGCCATAGCAGATAAGGCCATCGTGGTAATCAAGGTGTCGCATAAAAGGTCACCTCTTTTCTTAAGACCTTAACTAATATTATAACACATTTGCTCATTATATCTACCGTATTTATCCCATTAGACTCCGAAATCTCCTGAACCTTTATTTTTTTGCCTTTTATTCCCGAAAGACTTTGTGGCGATAGCATGGTGGTTTACATGCGACGCGGTGACCTAACCATTCATGATGCGGAAGATGGAAACAGCTCTGCGTTCCAGGAGCCCTTTGCACATCATTTTTTTCGCAGGGCAGGTTATTCAAAACCGCTACACCAAAGAGCGATTGGGGTGTGTTAAAGAGGTGGGAAAAAGCGCGAAGGGCGAAAACCCTGAAATAGTTTCCGCCCCACCCGCAAAGCGCGATTAAATAAGGGCCATGAACACGATCGGGAGCGCGAAGAGAGCGATTAAGCCTCCCAGCCAGAAGTATGAAACCACGTTTCCCTTCGTTTCACAGTGAGTGCCATAGCAAATCAAATCATTGCGATATGTAAGATGTTGCATATAAGGTCACCTCTTTTCTTTTTCCATGACTGTATATTACCACAAAATTGGATAAAGTCTACCTAAATTATCCAATTAAATTTTTGGAGGTTTTTTCCCGTTTTTTTGCCGCTCATTAAAGCCATCTCCAGTTCGCGTGAGGAGTATAATGAAGTCAGGAAAGGGGTGGACAGGCCGCCCTGCCGAAGGATGTGAACGGGTTTTCGGAAAGGCAGGTGAGCGCATTGATGAATGTTTGGGATTCGATTAAAACAGCCTCGAAAGGCTCTTTGGCCGTGGCGCGTGAATCGATCAGCGATGCCATGACCTCTCCGTTCTTGATGCCAGAGGTGGAAATGCCGGAGATCAAGACCATGCAGATGCTCCCTGCCATGAAACCGGTGATGGCGGGCTTGATGATGGGGCAGCATCACATGTTCGCAATGGCCCCCAGGCTTTCACAGAAGCATACGCCAATGCACCGGCTGGAGAGAGGACGCCACGGGGCGAGAGGCTGGCGCAAATAACGTGCGGAAAGCGGAGTCGCGCGGTCCAACGCCGCGCCTCTCCGCCGGGGTGGGCAGAACAGAGTGTTTTCGTCCGCCTTTTTCTTGCCCTCAGTTACGATCTCCAACCGGGAAATATGCGGTACAATCGCCGCTTGTCCGGCCCAATAAAATATGAAAAATGACTAAAGAAAATGTGCTTGTCGCCATGAGCGGCGGCGTGGACAGTTCTGCCGCGGCGGCCCTGTTGCTGGAACGGGGCTATGGGGTCATGGGTGTCACCATGCGCCTGTGGGACGCCCCCGCCGACGCGGAAAGGCGATCATGCTGCTCGTTGGACGACGTGAACGACGCCCGCCGCGTGGCCGACCAGCTCGGCATCCCCCATTACACGCTCAACATGAAAGAGGAATTCAAAAAAAACGTCGTCGATTATTTTATCGATGAATATGTATCGGGCCGCACCCCCAACCCTTGCATTGCCTGCAACCGGGTGCTGAAGTTCGGACTGCTTCTTAAAAAAGCGCGCCAACTCGGGTGCGCCAAGCTGGCGACTGGCCACTACGCCCGCATCGTGGAAATTGACGGCCGCAAACGGCTCGCGCGCGGACGCGACCCCGAAAAAGACCAAAGCTATTTTCTGTTTGACGTGCCGCCCGAAACGCTGGAGCACGTTCTCTTTCCGGTGGGAGAATTGACCAAGGACGAAACCCGCGCGGTGGCGGCCCGGCATCGGCTCAAAACCGCCCAAAAGCCGGACAGCCAGGAAATTTGCTTCGTACCGGATGACGATTACCAAAAATTCATTGCCAGCCTTGAACTCAACATCCCCCCCGGCGACTTTGTGGACAAAAGGGGAAAAAAACTGGGCGCGCACAAGGGTATCCCCTTCTACACCGTGGGGCAGCGCCGGGGGCTGGGAGTGGCGGCGGAAAGCCGCCTGTACGTCACCAATATCAACGCGGAACAAAACGCCATCACCCTCGGCGCGGAGAATGAGCTTCTCGCCGATGCAATGGAAATACAAAACCTCACCTTGCACGAAAAATTGCACGACGGACCGGTTGCGGTGCAACTGCGGCATCGCCGGGCCCCGGTCAACGGCGTTGTCCGCTTCACGGGAGAAGGGGCGGAGGTGCGGTTTGAAAAATCCGAGCGGGCCGTGGCGCCGGGGCAGGCGGCGGTTTTTTACCGCGGCGACATCGTGACGGGCGGCGGATGGATAGAACGATTTTTTATGACGAACAACGGAGCATGAATGAAATTTGATATTGGCAAAGCGGCGGAGGCCGCCATGCGGCTGGCCCGCGCAGCGGGCGGGATTCAGCGGGCGAAATACGAAACCAACGTGAAGGTGGAACTCAAGGGAAGCATCAATTTGGTGACCGAGGTGGACATGGAATGCGAACAGGCCATAACGGCCGCGCTGCGCAACGAGTTCCCCGAACACAACGTGGTCGCCGAAGAGGGAACCGACACCAGCACCGGCAGCGGCTATACCTGGTACATCGATCCACTCGACGGCACCACCAACTATGCCCACGGCGTACCGGTCTTCGGCCCCTCCATTGCGCTGGTGAAAGACGGCGAGCCGCTGGCGGGCGCGGTGTACGATCCGATGCGCGATGAAATGTTCAGCGCCGTCAAAGGTGAGGGCGCATACCTCAATGGAAAACGGATGCGGGTATCCGCCACCACACACCTTGAAGGGGCGGTGCTGGCAACCGGATTTCCATACGAGATCAAAACGCTGAAGGCCAACAACATCGATAATTTCAACCGCGTGGCGCCCGAATGCCGCGCGATCCGGCGGTGCGGCGCGGCCGCCATCGACCTGGCATGGACCGCGCGCGGCCGCTTTGACGGTTTTTGGGAGCAGTACCTTTTTGCATGGGATATGGCCGCCGGCGCATTGATGGTGACGGAGGCGGGAGGAGTGATCACCGATATGAAAGGGAAAAAACTCGACCTGCTGGGGAAACATATCTGCGCCGCCACGCCGGGAATCCACGCTAACTTGCTGAATCTTCTGACGTGTTGATATGACGCTTTTTTGGCTGTTGACGTAATGACGCTTGGGGGTAGAATCAAGTCTTCGCTTAAAAAAGGAATGGGGTAATAGTGGGAATCATCAATGTTGGCATTACCGGCATAGCTGGCCGGATGGGGCGGGAAATCGCCAGTTGCGTTTTTGAAAACCCGGCTCTGCGTTTGGCCGGGGGGACGGAGCGTCTCGGCCATGCGTTGATCGGCAGCGACGCCTTCGGATTGCTGGGGCGCGGCGCGGGCGGGCCAAAAATCGCCGCCCACCTCAGGGAGATCGTTAACGATGTCGATGTGATCATCGATTTTTCCACTCCCGAAGCGAGCATGGAGCACTTCGGCATATGCCGCGCGGCGGGCAAGGCGATCGTCATCGGCACCACCGGCTTCTCGGCCGAACAGGTGAAAGAGATGGATTCGCACCTCGCCGCCATCCGCTGCGTGCGCGCGCCAAACATGAGTATCGGCGTGAATGTTCTGTTCAAGGCGCTGGCGGATACCGCCCGTATTCTGGGCAAAAGCTACGACATCGAAATCATGGAAATCCACCACAACCTGAAGAAAGATTCTCCTTCCGGCACGGCGATGCGGCTGGCCGAG
>JAKAGL010000095.1 GCA_021815535.1 bacterium | reverse complement strand
CAGCTCCGGTATGTCTTCCTTGCGTTCACGCAATGGCGGCATATGGATCGTTACGATACCCAGGCGGTAATAGAGGTCTTCGCGGAATGCTTTCTTAAGGGTCAATTCGCGCAGGTCGGCCTGGGCGCTGGCAATTACCCGTGCGTTGCTTCCGATACTGTTGTTCCCGCCCACGCGCTGAAAAGTGCCCGATTCGAGGAAACGATGCAGTTTAACCTGCGTGGAGGGATGCAGTTCTTCGATCTCTTCCAGGAAGATGGTTCCCCCTGCCGCCATTTCCAGCCAGCCTTCTTTTTTTCCCACCGCGCCGGTAAAAGCCCCCTCTTCGTGGCCGAAAAGCTGGTTTTCCAGCATGCCGTGGGGGATGGCGCCGCAATTGACGGGGATGAATGGGGCGTCTTTGGCCATGCCCATCTGGTGGATGACGCGGGCCGCATATTCCTTGCCGGTCCCGGTTTCTCCCGTGATCAGCACCGGCGTGTTGGAACCGGCGATTTTGCCGATGATGCCGCGGATCTCCTGTATTTTGGCGCTTTTGCCCACGATATCGTAATGGATGCCTTGCAGGCCGATGCGGCTTTTGAGGCGCGTGTTCTCCAACGCCAGCATTTTCTTTTCGTATGCTTTCCGGACGATGATCTCCAGCTCGTACAGTTTCGTCGGTTTGGCGATGTAGTCATAAAAACCCAGTTTCATCGCCTCGATGGCGTTGTCGATAGTCGCCTGGCCCGTAAGCGCCACGGCTTCGAAATACGGCTGTTTTTTTCTCAAGGCCCGGAACAGGTCGATGCCGCTCATGCCCGGCATGCGGATGTCAATGATGCCAACGTCAAATTCCCGCGCGGACGCCAATGTCAATGCCTCTTCCCCGCTGACGGAACCGACGACGTTAAACTCCTGACGGGAGAAACGTTCCACCAGCAGTTCGCGAAACGGTCCTTCGTCGTCAACCACCAACAGATTTATCTTCTCAGCCATTTGCTTGGGCTCCTAAATGCGAAATTGCCGCTGTGCCGGCATCGAGGGGCAATAGCACGGTAAAAGCGGTTCTTCCAGGGCGGGATGCGACGGTTAAGATGCCTCCCAGTTTTTGGACGATACGGTACGAAATGGAAAGTCCCAGGCCTGTCCCCTTGCCCGGTTCTTTTGTTGTGAAGAAAGGGTCAAATATCTTCCCCATCAGTTCTTTTGGAACGCCGCTTCCGTTATCAATGACGCTGATTTTCAGCCGGTCGTAACGTGTGTTGGCGGTTACGGCTATGGCGCCGTTTTTCCGCGAGGCGTCGATGGCGTTGTTGAGCAGGTTGATCATTACCTGCACGACATGGCTTTTGTCGGTGCGGATCTTGTCATTTAACGCGCCCCCCCGCAGCGTGATGGAAAGCTTCTGGTTCTTTATCCGTTGCCGCACCATCGCCAGGGGGGGGGCCAACAGTTCGCGGATGGTATGCACCGCGAAGCGGGTGGCGCGGGGTGTTGAAAAATCGAGGATCTCCTGTGTGATCAGGTGTGCGCGCTGCGCGCTCTCCCCGATCAGGTTAAGGGTGCGGATCAGCGTCGTCATGCCGGGGGATTCTCCCTTGAGGATGCGGTCCTTCAGGTCTTCGGCATAGCCCGCGATGATGGCGATGGGGTTGTTGATCTCGTGCGCAACGCCCGAGGCCAGTTCGCCCAGCGCGGCCAGTTTTGCGGCCTGTATCAGCTCGTTTTGCGCCGCTTTGAGTTCCTTGGTGCGCCGTTGGACCTCTTCTTCAAGATCGCGCGAGTAGTTCCGCAGTTTTTCGTCCAACAGCACCCGCTGGGTGATGTCGCGCATGGTGATGTGAATGACCGGTTCTGTGGCCAGTGCGATGAGGCTGGCGCCGATGCTGATCGACGTTTTCCGTTTTCTGCGCGGGGCGCGTAGGACGGTTTCCAGGGTAATTGGGCCGCGGTTCTTCTGCAGGGGGCCCCCCAATTGTTTCAGGATGGCCGGTGCGGCATCCGGTATCATGGCATCGAGATGCCGTCCCGCCCACGCCGATGGCTTTCTGCCGGTCAGCGCCCCGGCGGCGGCGTTGCATTCCCGTATGTTGCCTTTGCGCCCGGCGATCACCACCCCCTCGGATCCCTGTTGCATCAGGGCGCGGTATTTGCCTTCGGAATCACGGAGCTCTTTGGTGCGTTCCGTCACCGCGCGCTCAAGCTCTTCGTTGAATTTGCGGATACGGGTGAATAGCCGGATGTTGTTGAACGCTAAAGCCGCATGATTGACGATAAGTTGCAGCAGGCGTTCGTTTTCGCGCGAGAACTGGCCTATGTCCGGGTGGGAAAGGTTAAGCACGCCGACAACCGTTCCTTTTTCGCCGGCGATCGGCGTGCAGAGCAGCGAGCTGATGTTTTTAAGACGCCCCGGAATGTTCCTGAAATGCCGCTCCTTGGCGGTATTTTTTACCAGCATCGGCTTCCCCGTTTTTGCCACCATGCCGGCCACCCCCCGGCCGATGGGAATACGGGGGGCCGCGGGATCGGCGGCATCGAAGAAGCGGGGGGCCTTGTCGGTTTGCCCCTGCGCGGCCCGAAGCGTCAGGTGCCCCCCGTCATCCGAAAGAAGCATCACGGAGCAGTTTTCGGCGGTCATCTCCGAGGTGATAATGTTTACCAGGCTTTCGCAGACGGACCGTTCATCCAGATTATTGCTGATGGAATCGCCAATGCGCCGGAGGAGCGAAAGCTCCTTTACCTTCTCGGTGAAACGGGCGTTGGCTTCCGCCAGCGTTTCGGCGAACATCTTGCGTTCACGGATGGCGGCCGCCAAGCGCCGCTGAAGGGTTGCAGAGCCGCCAGCCGTTTTCCTGCTCATATGACTTCCGCGAACGGTTCTATCAATTCTTTTTGGGCCAAGGTTTCATGCATCACCTCTTCCAGCATTGGGGTGGTGATATGGAGCGTCTTCATGGCGTTGCGGTCGGCTTTCGGAATGCGCGCGTCGCCGCCGGAACCGATTTTGAGCTTGCGGCAGATGATATCGGCCAAATGGACGATGGCGGCCAGCTTGAGATAGGTGGCAGGTGCCTTTTCAAGGTCGTGATGAAAGCCCACCGCGTTCACCACCGGCAGCGGCAATTGCCATTTAAACAGCAGAATTTGCCCCGCCTCTGCATGGTCCAGTCCCAGAATTTCCCGTTCCGCTTCAAGAAGCAGGATGTTTTCATCTTCGGTTTTTTCCACCACCTCGCTGAACTCCGATGGGAATTGGGTATCGAAAACCACCTTGCCCACATCGTGCAGAAGCCCGGCCACAAATGCTTCGTCAGTGTCGTGGTGGCCGATTTTTTTGGCGATCAGTTTTGAGGCGGTCGCCACCCCCAGGGAGTGGACCCAGAGCGCGCTCCGGTCGAACACCTCTTTGGCGCCTTTGCGCGGTTTCGCCTTGAAGATGGAAGCTCCCAACGCAATGCTTTTCACGGTGCCGAATCCCAGGATCACGACGGCCTGGTGCACCGACGTGATCTTGCGGGGAAATCCGTAGAATGCCGAGTTTACGAGCTTGAGGATAGCCGAAAGTATCGATTGATCCTGTTCGATCAGGTCGGCCAGTTCTTTTGGCGAAGCCTCCTGGCTGTCGAGCATTTCCACCATTTTGGCGATCACCGCCGAAAGCGTTGGCAAATCCTGAATGTTCTGGATGGTGATTCGCCGCCGGTCTTTATCTGCCTTCAATGTCAGCTCCTTCTTGCTCCGCCAATCATGTAACGGTAATTTACCATATGTAATAAAACGGGCGCATTAAAAACATTTAGAGGGAAATCGTTCTGCCTTTCTGCTGTCACGGATTAAGACAAATTATACCGTTTGGGCTGTCCAAAATTTCTATCTGGCGGGGAGGGTTAAGCCCTCGTAGTGACCGCCTTCTTCGCCCGTTCCAATAACGCCCCCGGGTTGCCGCTGATGCCGGGAGAGTATCGGGCATCAAAACACGCTTGCAATACTGAAATGCATTCCCGGTAGCGGGCCTGCGTTTCCGCAGGCAATCTGTGGGTGATGTCTTCGGGGGTAATGGCCGCCGGGGGCATGTCCAGCTTGTCGGAGAGGTAAAGCCGGATGGCATGTTCCACCGCGCCGAGAAGGGCGGCGGAATCATTGCGGCGCAAAAATTCTTCGGCCCGGCTCAACCGTTCAAGGGCGACCGGCCCGGCCTTAAGCGCTTTTTCCGCGGCGGTGTTTCCGGCGGTTCCGGGACGGCGGCGGTAACGGAGCGTAATGCCGAGGGCGGCCACCAGGAATGCCGCCATCAGGGCGTAAAAAAGTTGTTGCCGGTAAAACGGCGTTCCCGCCGCCGCGGGGAAGGGAACGGCGGGTTGGGCCGGAGCGGGCGCGGCTGGTGCGGCGGAAGCCGACGGCGCGGGGGCGACGGGCAAGGTCAGTGGGCCGGTTTTAACCGTTTCATAGGTGGCGCTTGCGGGATCGAAGAATGTCAGTGAGAACGGGGGGATGGAGAGAGTTCCCTGCTTTTTGGGGACGTAGATGTAGTTGAAGGTGCGGCTTCCTTCATTTCCGTGGGCGGTGCGGTGAAAGGCGTCTTTTATTTCGGGATCGTACCGTTCCGCGTCGATGGCCGGTTCTTCCGGTTTTGGAATGGCGTGCAACGCGCCGCGTCCCGATACCGTGACGGCAAGCGTGAAGGGCTGCCCTACTGCGGAGCTTTTTTGCCTAACCGCCGATGCGATGGTGAAGTTCCCAACCAGCCCGCTGAATCCGGCGGGCTTCCCCTTTTCCGGAAGGGGTTTCACTTTCAGTTTCAGCTGATTGCTGTTGATGGTCATCGGCGCGGTGAAAGGGTTGGGCTGGAACGAAATGGTGGCGGGGGGGATGGCGGCGTCTCCCGCTTCCATAGGGTAGAGCAATATCCTCATTTCGGTCAGCGTGTAGTTGCGTCCGCCCAGCCGGGCCGGTTTGGTATCGTGCCTTTGGCCGTCTTCGGGTTGCTCGGTCCAGAAATTCTTGAGCGCCGGCGGCCCAAAATTGATATTGGAATAAACATCGGCCCCCTGATAAAACGCGAGGGTATAAATCGATTCCTGCCCCACGTAGACCGTCGTCGGCGCAATGCGCGCCTGCAGGATGTAATCGTCCTTGTTGTTGGCCGGCATCCCAAAGGGGGATGGAAAATTGAATACCCCCGGGGGAAGATTGAACATGCCGGGGGGCTGTTGGCCCGCCCCGCCGCCCCCTTTCGTCGTTTCAATCGTCACCGTGCCGGAAAGGTAATTGGTTCCCCCCACCGCCACTTTCGCGCGCAGGGTGACGGATTCCCCCGCTTTTTTGGGACGGAGGCTGTAGCGGTATGTTGTGGAACGGGTGATATTCATGTTGACGATCGAAAGCTGGTCGCCGTGGCTTGTGCCAAGCAGGTCGAAATGCTCCACCCCTTCGATGACCGGCTCCCCGGCGGAAGAGGCGCCGTCACCGCTGATGGAGAGTTGCAGTTCAACGGTGTCGTCCAGGCCGACCTTGTTTTTGTCGGCTGAAAGGGATAGCTGGGGTTGAGCCGCCGTTGCGGCGGGGGCAAGGGCAAGCCCCGCCGCCAGCAGGATGAGCAGGGGGGTTTTTCTTAATCGTGCGGTCATCGGTTGTTCTCTCAGTTGCCGGTTAAAGATGATGGGCGTTATTGTATATAACACGCGTCCGGTTTTGTACTTTATTAAGACGCGCGCCGGTTTGGAATGGTTACGGAATTTCAGGCCGGTGCGGCGGGAGCCCGCTGACCGGATACTAAAAAAGAAGTGTGCCCACCGGCGCCATCGGGGCGGGGCACCCGCCGCAACGGTCGTTCGGGCGGGGGAATGTGCCGGGGGGCCAGCCGGTTTTCGGCCCTCATCGGGGAGCGGTGATGAAAAAACGAATAAAAATAGTTTGACATTGCGCCCCGGTCTGCATAGAATTCTTTTTTCTTTTTAGAAGTCGCGCACATGCAGCGTGATGGAGGAAAGATTTAGGAGGACTTATACTGTGCCGACGATTAACCAGCTTGTCCGTCATGGACGGGAAAAACTGAACTATAAGACGAAGAGCCCCGCGCTCACGTCGTGCCCGCAGCGGCGCGGCGTCTGTACCCGCGTGTATACCGCCACGCCCAAAAAGCCGAACTCGGCGTTGCGCAAGGTGGCGCGCGTGCGTCTTACCAACAAATACGAAGTGACGTCCTACATTCCGGGCGTCGGCCACAACCTGCAGGAGCACTCGATCGTGCTGATCCGCGGAGGCCGCGTGAAGGACCTTCCCGGCGTGCGCTACCACATTGTGCGCGGCACGTTGGATACGCAGGGAGTGGATGCCCGGAGGCGGTCACGCTCGAAGTACGGCGCGAAACGGCCGAAAGCCGGCGGCGCCGCAGAAGCCAAAAAGGGCGGAAAGAAGTAAAGGGGATAATTTATGCCGCGCAGAAGAAGAGTCATCAAGCGGGAGATTCTCCCGGATCCTATTTACAATGACGTGCTTATTACCCGCACCGTCAACGCCATCATGATCCAGGGCAAGAAGAGCCCGGCCGAAGGGCACCTCTACGGCGCCTTGGACATCGTGAAGGAAAAAACCGGGAAGGACCCGCTTCCGCTCTTCAAAAAAGCGGTGCAGAACGCCCGCCCGATGCTGGAAGTGAAATCGCGCCGCGTCGGCGGCGCCACCTACCAGGTGCCGGTCGAAGTCGCCCCCGCGCGCCAGACCAGCCTGGCGGTCCGCTGGATCATCAGCATGGCCCGCGACCGCGCCGAGCGCGGATTTACCAATCAGCTTGCCGCGGAAATCATGGACGCCGCCAATGGGGCTGGCGGAGCAATCAAGAAAAAAGAAGACACTCACAAGATGGCGGAAGCGAACAAGGCTTTCTCCCACTACCGCTGGTAAGAGCAGTCATGGCCAGAACAACACCGCTTGATCGTTACCGCAACATAGGCATCGTCGCCCATATCGACGCGGGCAAAACCACCGTTACGGAACGCATCCTGTTCTATACGGGCGTCACCCACAAGATCGGCGAAGTCCATGACGGCACCGCCACCATGGACTGGATGGAGCAGGAGCAGGAGCGCGGCATCACCATCACCTCCGCCGCCACCACCTGTTTTTGGAAGAATCACCGCGTTAACATCATCGATACCCCCGGCCACGTCGACTTTACCGTCGAAGTGGAGCGTTCCCTCCGCGTCCTTGACGGCGCGGTCGGCGTGTTCTGTGCCGTTGGCGGCGTGCAGCCGCAATCCGAAACCGTTTGGCGCCAAGGCGACAAATACCATGTTCCGCGCATCGCGTTCGTCAACAAGATGGACCGCGTCGGCGCCGACTTCTTCAACGTCGTGCACGAGCTGAAGGACAAGCTGGGGCATAACCCGCTGGTTCTCCAGCTGCCGATAGGTTTTGAAGAAGGCTTCACCGGCATCGTTGACCTCGTGAAGATGAAGGGGATCATTTACACCTCCAACGATGTTCTCGGTTCCACCTTCGAGGTTGTCGATATCCCGGCCGACCTGAAGGCGCAGGCCGACGAATACCGCACCAAACTGCTTGAGACCGTCTGCGAAGCGGACGACGACCTGATGGGCCGTTACCTCGAAGGGGATACCAATTTCACCGAAGAGGAGATCAAGAGCGCCATCCGCAAGGGAACCGTCGGCTTCAAATTCGTGCCGATGATCTGCGGCTCCGCATTCAAGAACAAGGGCGTTCAGGCTTTGCTTGACGCCGTGACCGATTACCTGCCCGCCCCCACCGAAGTTAAGCCGGTTGCCGGCACATCGCTGGATGGCGAGACCCAGCTGCACCGCGTTGCGTCCGACGATGAGCCGTTCGCCGGTCTCGCGTTCAAGATCATGACCGACCCGTTTGTCGGCCATCTGACGTTCGTCCGCGTGTATTCCGGCATTCTTGCCGCGGGCACCTACGCATTCAACTCCACCCGCGGCAGCGGCCACCGCGAGCGCATCGGCCGCCTCCTTCAGATGCACGCCAACAAGCGTGAAGATATAAAAGAAGTCCGCGCCGGCGATATCTGCGCGGTGGTGGGGCTGAAAAACACCCTCACCGGCGATACGCTCTGCGATGAAGCCAACCAGATCGTTCTGGAGCGGATGGTGTTCCCCGAACCGGTCATCTCCATCGCCATCGAACCGAAATCCAAGGCCGAGCAGGACAAGCTGGGCGTTGGTTTGGCCAAATTGGCGCAGGAAGACCCGACGTTCCACGTGAAGGTGGATCAGGAGACGGGGCAGACCCTCATCGCCGGGATGGGCGAACTTCACCTTGAGATCATCGTCGACCGCCTGCGGCGCGAATTCGGC
>JAKAGL010000094.1 GCA_021815535.1 bacterium | reverse complement strand
TGTGACTCCCGACCAGCTTAAAAAAGCCCTCGAGCAGAAGGCAAAACCCTTGGGCGAGATACTGGTCGATATGGGGGTCACCTCCAAGGCCGAGGTGAGCGCGGCGCTTTCCACCCAGTCCTCGGTTCAAAAGGCGCCCGTTGCGGCGGCCATCAAGGTTGATACCAAGAAGCTGAACGTCCTTTTGGAGCTGGTGGGCGAGCTGGTTATTTCCCAGGCGATCATTTCGCAGAACAGCGTTCTTCAAAAAGATGAAAACCAGAAGATCTCGAAAGACATCTCGGAAATGGCGAAGATCACCGGCGGCATTCAGGATCATATTATGTCGTTGCGCATGGTACCCCTCAGGCAGACTTTCCAAAAAATGAACCGGCTGGTGCGGGATCTCTCGCGCAAGACCGGCAAAGGGGTAAATTTCGTGGTGTACGGCGAAGATACCGAGATCGACAAGACCATTGTCGAGCAGCTTAATGATCCACTGGTGCATCTATTGCGAAACGCGGTGGATCATGGCGTGGAATCGCTGGATGAGCGGCGTACCGCCGGAAAAACGGGCGACGGAACCATCACCCTTGGGGCCTACCAGAAAGGCGGTAACGTCGTTATAGAAATCAAGGATGACGGTGCCGGCCTAAAACTTGAGAAGATACGCAAGAAAGCTATAGAAAGGGGACTCATCGATCCCAACCGGCAATATACCGACGATGAACTCAAAGACCTTATTTTTCTGGCTGGTTTCTCCACCCACGAAATAGCTACCGATCTCTCCGGGCGCGGCGTGGGGATGGACGTGGTGCGTAAAAATGTGGAAGGCCTGGGGGGACGCGTGGACATCACCACGGCAAAAGGAAAAGGGAGCACGTTTCTGGTCAAACTCCCTCTTACCATGGCCATCGTGGACGGTATGCTGGTGAAGGTGGGGTCCGAACGCTATATCATTCCCACCGTCGCCATCAGCGAGTCGATCCAGCCAAAACCGGAACAACTCACCACCGTTACCACCTCAGGCGAAATGCTCAATGTGCGCGGCGAGCTGATACCGCTGATACGGCTGAATCAGGTGTTCCAACTATCGGACGCCAAGACCAATATCCATGAAGCCCTGGTCATCATCGTGGGAACTGAAAATGAAAAACGCGGATTGCTGGTGGATGACCTGCTGGGGCAGCAGCAGGTGGTGGTGAAGAATCTTGATAAACGGCTTCAGGGAATCAAGGGATTTTCTGGCAGTTCCATCCTCGGGGATGGCCTCGTAGGTCTTATTCTGGATATAAGCAGTCTGTTTGACCTTGTTAACGCCTAACCCTTGCTTGCGTCTTGTAACAAGGTGGAATAATATGAGTTTCAAGGGATGTATCGGGGCCGTAGATGTTGGATTGGGCCATCCATAGGAGGGTATGTTAATGAGCCAGGCGGTGGAAACAAGATTCGACGCGGCTGCAGGGAAGGCCAAAGAAGGCAAGTACCTGACCTTTGTTCTTGGTCATGAAGAGTACGGCCTTGAAATTCTCAAGGTACGCGAAATCATAAGCGTGATGGAAATCACCGAAGTGCCACAGGTTCCCCCGTTTATCAAAGGAGTCATTAACCTTCGGGGCAAAGTTATCCCCATCATCGATCTCCGGATGAAATTCGGCATGGCGCCGATCGAATACACGCGTGAAACCTGCATCATTGTGGTGAACGTTCACGAGCTTCTGCTTGGCATCGTGGTTGATACGGTCGCGGAAGTTCTGGACATTGCAGAAAAGGACATAGATCCCGCTCCCACGTTTGGCGGTTCCATCAAGACGGATTTCATTCTTGGTATGGGAAAAGTGAAGGGGAAGGTCAAGATACTGCTCGATATCGAAAGAGTCCTTTCGTCAGAAGAGCTCGAGGCAGTAGTCGCCGTCGAGGCATAAGCGCCATTGCGGGCCGGGGAAGGGGACCGGGTGGCGGAAAAGACGGTTTGTAAGGGGGTGTTCTGTTCTGAAGGGGTGGCTCTCGCAACACCGTATCCTCTATGGTGCCGGCTTCCCGGTTGTCATATTTTCCCTCTGCTATAATGCCGCGGATACCAAATTTCCTAATAATTAAAGGGCTTTGGCATGGCGATGCTGGATGTACTGTCCGATCACGATTTTGAACAGTTCCGCCGGTTGATTTATGAACAAAGCGGGATTGCCCTCAACGATTCAAAAAAAGAGCTGTTGCGCACCCGCCTGCGCTCGCGGCTGGAGCGGGAGGGATATAGCACGTATCGCGAATATTTCGATCAGGTAAAAGCGGACAGAACCGGCAATATGCTTGTGCCGCTGCTGGATGACATAAGCACCAACCTGACAAGCTTTTATCGCGAAGTTAATCATTTCAACTATCTCAAGAAAATATTGCCGGAGTGGATTGAGCGCAAACAGAAGGCGGGGGTTAAAACCTGGCGTATCTGGAGCGCCGGCTGTTCTACTGGAGAAGAACCATATACCCTCGTTTTTACCATGTTGGAGATGCTGGGAGCGCGCGCGGCGAGTTGGGATTTGAAGGTGTTGGCCACCGATTTATCCACCGAGGTGCTGACGCGCGCGGCGCAGGGGTTGTATGACCGCGACCGGATGAAGGATGTGCCGAAATCGATCCAAAACGCTTATTTTGTCGAAGAGCTTGCTGAACTGACCACCAAGCAGGGAAAGCGCCTTGGCCTGCGTCCCTGTGTGCGGGTGATTCCCGAGGTGCGCAACATGATAACCTTCAAGCGGTTCAACCTCATGGCTTCCCAGTTTCCCTTCAAGCATTATTTTGATTTTATATTTTGCCGGAACGTGATGATCTATTTCGACAAGCTGACTCAAGAGTCCCTGGTGAACAAGTATTACCGGCACTTGGCCCCGGGGGGGTACCTTTTTATCGGCCATTCGGAAAGCCTGACTGGTCTTGAACAGCGGTTTAAATATATTCAGCCGACCATCTACCAAAAATAGCATGGGAAAAAGTTGATGGTTTGGGGGAGGTGGAAGGCAACGGCTGATCCGGTGTTAACCCTTTGCCGGCAGCACAACTTGGAGTCACCTTTTACTTGGGAAAAATCAGGTAATACAATGCAATCATTACCATTATAATGGCTAAGGGCAGTGTAACCATTGATAACATATTTGCCTATCAGCGTTGTGGTGGAATGTTCGTGCTTTATGTTTCGGGTGGAAGCATCTTTGATGCTATCGAGGTTGCAGGCGTAACATGAATTGGGTTGCCGGTTCATTAGGGGAATAGATGGCCGAAGAAGAAATGATGGACCCGGAGGTATTCAAAGAATATCTCGCTGAAGTTTTTGAGTCTCTCGCGGGTCTTGACGAGAGGTTTGTCGCGCTGGAGCAAGCCCCCGGCGACCTGAAAATTATCGATTCTATCTTCCGGCCGGTACACAGCATTAAGGGAAGTTCGGCTTTTTTCGGCCTGAACCACGTCAAGAGTTTCGCTCACATACTTGAGAACCTCCTCGATGACCTGCGCAAAGGGGTTCGCACGGTAACTCCTGTCATCATCGATAACCTGCTGAAGGGGACGGATTACCTGCGTGCCATGTTCCAGCGCGTGGTGGATGGCGATATGAACTTCGTTCTCAACGGAGAAGAAGACACGTGGATCAAGGGGTTGGCGGAACGAATCGGCGGCGCCGCGATCGAGAAGGAGGAAGAGACGCCGGGCGGCTGTCTTAATCTCATGCATCGGTTGCTGGATGAATACAAAAAAACGAATAAGTTGACCGGTGATATGTTCGATTCGCTGGAATATTACCTCGGCAAAGCGCGCAAGATGGCTGTTGAAGGGGGCTTGACCGTCGCGAAGGACGCGTCTGCCGGCGCGCCTCCGCCTGTGGCCAAGCCGGAGAAAAAGTCGGCCGACGAAGGGGAACCGGAAGAAGAACCGGTCAAGGTGGAAAAGTTGGGAGAGATACTCTTGGCCAGCGGCAAGGTCTCCGCCGTCCAGATCGATGAGGCGTTGCGGAACAAACAGGAGGGGGAGAAGCTGGGAGATGCGCTCATACGCCAGGGGATAATCACCCGCGAGGGGTTAACCGAGGCGATGGAGTCGCAGAAAAAACAGGTTGAAGAAGCGGCCAAAAGGGCGGCCCCGAAGAAGACCATGCGCATCGAGGAAGAGCGGGTGGACGAATTCATGGCCCAGATCGGCGAGTTGGTTATTATTTCCGAAACGCTTAATTATCTCGAAAAGCGGCTCGATGCCATTCCCGGCGCATCCGCCATTTCTAAGGAATTCAAAAATTCCAATATCACGTTCTCCGAGCTTACCTATCAATTGCAACGCGGCTTGTCAGAAGTGCGCAAGGTCAGCATCAAAGGGTTGTTTCAAAAAGTGCCACGCATCATCCGTGATACCGCCACATTGCTGGGAAAAAGCGCCAATGTGGAAATTGTGGGGGATGATGTTTTGCTGGATAAAAGCCTTTTGGAGAAGTTGGAAAGCCCAATTGTGCATATGGCCCGCAACGCCATCGATCACGGCGTAGAAACGCCCGACCGGCGTGAGGCGGCCGGCAAACCGCGTACCGGTCAAATAAAGATATCGGCCGAGATTATCGGCGAAAATCTGATGATCAGGCTCAAGGATGACGGCGCGGGGCTGCCGCGAGGAAAGATACTGCAAAAAGCGGTCAACCGCGGCCTGGTCACCCAGCAGGCAGGCGATCAACTTGCCGACCGCGAGGTATTCGATTTCATCTTCGCCCCCGGGTTTTCAACTGCCGAAAAAGTGACCGATATTTCGGGCCGCGGGGTGGGGATGGATGTGGTGAAGAGCGCGCTGACCGACGTGAAAGGAAAAATCGAGATCGAGTCCGTGGAAGGGGCCGGCACCACCTTCAACATTTCGCTTCCCATGACCACGACGCTGGTGACTATCAATGGCCTGGTGGTGATGGTGGGTGAATCGCGTTTCATCCTCCCGGTGGAAGACGTCAAGGAATCGATCCGCCCCCACCGGGAAGAGGTGTTTACCGTAAAGGACGACCGCGAAATGGTGAACATCCGCGGCACGTTATATCCCCTGGTGCGGCTGTACAAGAATTACCGGATTCAGACGAATGTCATGGATGTCACCGATGCGGTCGGCATTCTTATTGAAAAAGGGGGGCGGCGCTGCTGCCTTATGGCGGATGCCATAGTGGAACAGCAGAACGTGGTCTTGAAGGATTTGGGCCGCCCTTTCCGCAAGGTGCGCAGCATACGCGGAGGGGCGATTCTGGGGGACGGCTCCATAGGCCTTGTTATCAATGTCGAAGGATTACTGGAGGTCTGACGTATGGCATCACCTGCTGCATTAAACGCCTTTTTCAGTGAAACCGATACGCATACCGAGGTTATCGAGCAATCCTTGATTGCCCTGGAAAAAGATAGCGCCAACAAAGAAGTGATCAACGAACTCTTCAGGGCCGCGCACAGCCTGAAGGGGAATGCCGGCCTGGTGGGCCTTACCGAGATTCATGTCATAGCCACAGACATGGAATCGATACTTTCCGACATACGGGAAAAAGGCGCCGCGGTCCCTCAGCAGGTGAAAGACAAGCTTTTCGAAGATCTCGACAAAGTCAGAGGGCTTGTTGAAAAGGCGCGCGGGGGATCGGGCGGCGTTCCATCCGTGTCCAAAGGAGAATCGCGGGCCGCCGATGCAGAGCAGGATGACGAACAGCATGAGGAGGAGCATCATGAAGGGGGGCATGAGGGCGGTGTGGCGGAAGGGCATCATAAAAAACAGGCCGGAGCGCGCTGTTCGTACCTTACCTTTATGTTAGGGCGCGAAGAGTACGGCTTTGTCATTACTTCGGTGCGCGAGATCATTCTTCGCCGCCATATCACCCATGTGCCGAATACAAAGAATTTTGTTGCCGGCATCATGAATCTGCGGGGCATGGTAATCCCGGTGGTCGACGCGAAGCGCAAGCTTGGCTTCGCCGGAGAGGGGGATAAAGCTGAGAACGTCGTCATCCTGGAAAACGAGGGGATGGTTACCGGTGTCCTCGTGGACAGCGTCAAGGATATTGTCACGTTTGAGGAGAATATGATGGTGCCGGCCGAAACGGCGCTTGGCGCCATGAAGGGGGATTTCATCGAACGTATCGGCAAAGCAGACAAACATTCGATCCTGCTGATTAACACCGGCAGGTTTTGCGACGTTAAGGACAAATATTACTAATAGGGCGGGACAATGGCGAATGGAAAAATAAAAGTCCTTATAGTTGACGATTCAGCCGTCGTCCGCAATATTCTTTCAGATGCGCTTGCCAGCGATCCGGAAATCGAAGTGGTCGGCACTGCGCCCGATCCATTTGTCGCCCGCGAAAAGATAATACAGCTCAAACCGGATGTGATCACGCTGGATGTAGAAATGCCGCGTATGGATGGCATCACCTTCTTGCGCAAGTTGATGGCGGCCAAACCGATGCCGGTGGTGATGGTAAGCGCCATGACCCAAAAGGGGGCCTCCACCACCCTCGCGGCGCTGGAGGCTGGCGCGGTTGAGATCGTCGCCAAGCCTCCCATTGACCAGCGCGTAGGGGTGCGCGAGATCCAACAGGAGGTGGTGGACAAGGTAAAGGCCGCCTCAAAGGCCAAAATGAGCGTGTATGCATCGCAGATCAACCGCAAACTTGATACCTCGACAATTATATCGTCCACGTCACTGCTGAAGACCACAGACAAGATTATCGCCATAGGCTCGTCCACCGGCGGCACGGAGGCGCTGAAGGAAGTGTTGATTCGGCTTCCCACTTCCACTCCCGGCATGGTGATCGTTCAGCATATGCCTGAAGGGTTCACCAAAGCGTTTTCAGACCGGTTGAACAGCCTCTGCCAGTTGCAAGTGAAGGAGGCCGAAGATGGTGATGGCGTGATTCCCGGTCGTGCGCTCATTGCCCCCGGCAACAAGCAGATGATTTTCCGCCGCTCAGGCGCGAAATATTACGTGGAAGTGAAGGAAGGGCCGCAGGTGATGCGTCACCGCCCGTCCGTTGAAGTCCTGTTCCAATCGGTGGCCAAATTTGCCGGACCCAACGCGGTTGGGGTGATGCTTACCGGCATGGGGAACGATGGCAGCACGGGAATGCTGGCAATGAAGAATGCCGGCAGCTACAATATCGCGCAGGACGAAGCTTCGTGCGTCGTTTTCGGCATGCCCAAGGAGGCCATCAAGCTGGGCGCGGTGGATCAGGTGCTCCATCTGGATAAAATTCCCCAGGCGATGCTTGACGCCGCAACACGTTGAGTGCGGCCGTTGTAAACCGCCAAAAAACATGACGGAGGCCGTCAAGTTCAGTTATACTTTTACCGATAAACCTGCCGGGGGTGTTTTTTGAGCATTAAACTTCTCTTTGCCGATGATTCCGTGACGATGCAGAAGGTGATCCAGCTCACGCTGGAAAACGAAAACGTCGAGCTTCTGTGCGCCAGCGATGGCAACAAAGCCCTTACCCTCGCGCGCGAACAGCTTCCCGATGTAGTGGTTGCGGATGTGTATATGCCGGGATTGGATGGGTTTCAGCTTTGTAAAAAGCTTAAAGAAACAGGTGAAACCGCCTCGATCCCGGTGATTCTCATTTCCGGCGAGTTGGAGAGCTACGATCCCGCCGAAGGGGTGGCCGCCGGCGCCGTGGGGCATATCACAAAACCGTTCAAGAGCGGCGAATTCATCGAGTTGATAAAAAAACAGGCTGGTTCCGCGGGAACTTCCGCCCAAAAACCGGGGAAGGGAAAGGGTAAGGCAGCCCCGCCCCCTAGTGTGGCAACAGAGCCTGAAGAAGTTGAGGAAGAGACGTTGGAACCGGCGGTGATCCAATTGACCGCCCGCGCTCCGGGCGGATTGGCCGAAGGGCAGGATTCCGGCGAAGAACTGGAAGTGGTGGATGAGGACATCGAGGATCTGGCTGAAGATATTGACGAGCTTGATGAAGAGATAGAGGGGGAGATACTGGAAGAGGAAGAGGCCGAAGCCATTGAAGTTTGCGAAGAGACCCTCGCCGACCTGGACTTCGACATGCACGAGATCCTGGACGAGGTCGCCCAGGAAGCGATCGATCTGCTTCTTGCCTATGATTATCCCGGCAACGTCCGGGAGCTGGAAAACATCATCGAGAGATGCCTCATTATCGGTGACAAGGAAATCACCCCCGATTCCCTGCCGCAGAATATCATCAATGCCCAGGCGAAGCCGACTACTTCTGATTCTTTTCAGCTGACCGACGAGGGGATAAACCTCGAAGCGTACCTGGACGGCATCGAGAAGCATTATCTGCTGCAAGCGCTTGAGAAGACCGGCGGCGTGAAGAAAAAGGCTGCC
>JAKAGL010000093.1 GCA_021815535.1 bacterium | reverse complement strand
AAAAGACCTGAAAGCCGCCGCTGTCGGTCAATATCGGTCCGGGCCAATTCATGAATTTCTGAAGCCCCCCCAGTGTTTCGATAAGTTTGTGGCCGGGGCGCAGATAGAGATGATAGGTGTTGGAAAGGATGATTTCAGCGCCAGCGGCCTTGACATCTTCGGGGGAGAGCGTCTTCACCGTCCCCTGGGTGCCGACAGGCATAAATGCAGGTGTCTGTATTACCTTGCCAGTACCGGTTACGATCTCCCCCCTTCTGGCACTGCCGTCTTTTGCCAGAAGCGTAAATGAGAACACGCCCAAATTAGAACAACCTGCCAAGGAAAAACTTGAAGTCATCCTCGTCCGCCATGATGCCGACGCCGGCAATGAATGTGCGGTAGTATTCGTTAAACAGTTCGTCTCCCCCCAGATATACATACAAGTACTTTTGGAAATAGTATTTGGCGGTGACCTTCACCTGCGGGTTGACCGAATTGGCGTCGTATCCCGAAAAATTGTAGGCATCGAGATTCAACTCCGCCTTGTCGTCCAAGCCATGAAAGTCAACACCCACACCTGCGCTGGATTCCACCAGACCGCCCCGCAAGGTCACGTCGCCGTACCGCTTGGCGATATAAAATGTATACAGTAGCGAGTTCAGCTGGTTGCGCACCGCAAGCGGGCGACGCACATCCTCGCTGATTTCGATCATGTAGTATTTGTCTTCGCGCGGTTTTATACGTAACGAGAAATACGCTTTAGTCCGCTGTTGGTCAGTTTGCCGTTCGGCGCGCACACCAATGCCCATTTTGAGATGCTCAACCTTTCTGGCCAGGTTGTTGGTACTTTCGAGGGTTTGGTTGAGATTCGTATACACTTCGTCATCCTGTATCAGGCGGCCGATGGTTCCTTCGCCCTTCTCCATCTTTCCGGATATCTGCTTGACGTTATCCATTATCTTATCAAGCTTTTCCGAACTGCTTTTCAGATTTGCCATCGCCACTTTCAGGTTCTCACGGTTGTCGTTGATCACTTGATTGATGTTGCTGCCGGCATCTTTCAAGTTGCTTATCCCCAGTTTTACGTTTTCCCGGTTTTCCATCACCATCTCTTTTATGCCTGCCGCGGCCGCATCCAGATGGGAAAGCAATTCGGGGGCTTTATCACTGAATGTCTTCAGTGTTTTATTGGCGCTTTCCACGCTGCCGCGCAGGTTTTCGCGGTTTTCAGCAAGCATCGACTGGATAAGGTTCGCGGCCTTGTCAACGTTCAAAATGATGCTGTTAAGACGTTCCTTGTTACCCCCCACCACGCTCTGCAAATCGGCGCTGAGCGAAGATAGATTGGTGATAATCGATTTGAGGCCCTGCTTTCCCTCCGACGAACCAAGCGAATCCTTAAGCGATTCCGTTACCGACTTGATGTCGTCCAGCGCACCGCTGAGTTTTGCCACGATATCGTCAAGATTGGCGGGGGAAACGCTCTGCATCAGCTCGCCGCCGTTTGGCACATACGTGGTTGAGGTTCCCGGAACGATCTCCACGAATTTTTCACCCAACAGCCCTTTACCCTGAACCTTGGCGATGGAATCGATGGGAATATTGCAGGTCTCCGTCAAGTCTACGATGACTTTGGCGCGGTAGTTATCGAGAACTATTTTCTTCACTTCGCCGATCTTCACGCCGGCCATTCGCACTTCGGATTTTTCTGTCACGCCGGTGATGGCGGAGAAATGGATGAAGAAGGTCTGCTGACTCTTCGTGCCGAACATCCGCTTGCCGCCAACGTTGAAGGTGAGATAAAAAAGCACGCTCAGCACGCCGATGATGAAGAGGCCGACCTTGACCTCGTTGCTCCAGTTTTTCACTTATTGCATCCCTATATGCCGGCCCTTAACCGCTTCGGTCTGCCGGATAATCCGGCCGATTTCAACAAATTCCTTAACGGCTGGGTTGGTTTGGTTGAACATTATCTCATCCGGCGTGCCTATCGCAACGATTTTCCCTTCATACAGCATCGCGATCCGGTCCGCTATCCTGTTGGCGCTCACCATATCATGGGTGATGGTGACGGAGGTCACTTTCAGCGCGCGCGTAGTCTTTATGATAAGGTCGTTTATCACGTCTGCCATTACCGGATCAAGCCCGGTAGTCGGCTCGTCGAAGAGGATGATTTCGGGGTTCATGGCGATGGCGCGGGCCAACCCCACCCGCTTCTTCATACCCCCTGAAAGCTCCGACGGCATCAGGTATTCCACATCTTTCATTCCTACCATCTCCAGGCACTCGCGTACCCGTTTCATGATGGCAGTATTGTCCAGCTTTGTGTGTTCGATCAGCCCAAAGCCGACATTTTCCCACACCGTGAGCGAATCGAACAGCGCCGCTCCCTGAAACAGCATGCCGAATTTTTTGCGTAACTCGTTAAGGCCGTCCTCGTCCTGCGCCCCCACCTCTATGCCGTCCACCAGTACACGCCCTGCATCCGGCTGTAGCAGCCCGATCATGTGCTTGATCAGCACGCTTTTTCCGGTGCCGGAGCCGCCGATAATGACCATGCTTTCGCCGCGGTTGATGTGCAAGTCCACCCCTTGCAGAACCTTTTTAGACCCGAATGCCTTGTATAAGTCGATGCAATCGATCATCAGTGCGTTCCCGCGGGGCTGTTGGAAAAGAGCAACGCAGTAAGAATATAGTTGGCAATGAATATCAGCATGAAGCCGAGCACTACCGAGCGGGTGGTGGCGCTTCCAACCCCTTCGGCGCCCCCTTCGGTGTAGAAGCCTTCATAACATCCGACGATGGAGATGATGAAACCGAAAACCATTGATTTCAGAAGGCCGGAAAAAATGTCATTGTACTCCATGAACTCCCACGTTTTATCGAGGTAGAGCACCGGATTGGCGGAAAGAAGCAATACACCCACCGTGAATCCGCCCATTATGCCTACGAAATCGGCCACGATAGTAAGTAGCGGCATCATGATGGTTCCGGCGACCACACGCGGCACCACCAGGTGTTTTATCGGATTGGCCGCGAGGGTGTAGAGGGCGTCAATCTGTTCCGTCACACGCATTGTTCCGAGCGACGCGGTCATCGAGCTTCCCGCGCGCCCGGTTACCACCAACGCGGTCAGCACCGGCCCCAACTCGCGCGTCATGGACAACGCCACCACGGTTCCCACCATGCTCTCGGCGCCAAACCGCTTAAAGCCGGTAAAACTTTGCAGCGCAAGAACCATGCCGGTGAACATCGCGGTGAAAAAAACGACTGGAAACGAGTTAACCCCCACCTCCATCATCTGTTCGACGGCTGCATGGAAACGGAACGGGCGGCGCACCATCCACTTAAGGGTCTGAGTGATGAAAATACCCATACTGCCGATACTTTTTACGGTCGAGATGGCAAAGCCGCCCAACGACTCCACCCGTCTGACCAAAAAGCTTGCAATCATATCTCTTAGAGCCTTATTTACCTGTTTTTTTTAGCAATATTGTGAACTTAGATATTACCTGATAGGTGATGGCCCCGCAAGAAGATTAACATCGATTTGAGCAGGCACAACAGTGTTTACCTTGGTTGCGACCAGCCAGGGCCAACATTCTTGCTTCGTTCTGGAAACAACCGGTGAGCCATACGGTAATAGCACTTTTTGCTATATCATTAATTACATGAAGGAAAACAGGCCCGATATTAGCCAAATGCCCGCACAACCGGGGGTTTATCTGATGAAAGACAAAGGGGGCGGCATCCTCTATGTGGGAAAAGCGATCAACCTGCGCAACCGCGTCCGCTCCTACTTCCAGCCCGCCGCCGATCATACGCCGCGCATCGCCGTGATGGTCTCGCTAGTGGACAAAGTCGATTTCATCGTTACCGGTAACGAGATAGAGGCGCTGATACTGGAAAACAACCTCATCAAAAAGGAAAAGCCTCGCTACAACGTGATGTTGCGCGACGACAAAACCTACCCCTACCTGAAACTGACGACCAACGAGAAGTTCCCACGGCTTTTGGTGGTGCGAAAAGTGCTCAAGGACGGCGCTCAATACTTCGGGCCATACGTTTCGGGCAAGGCGGTAAGCGTAGCGCGTGACCTTATCCACCGCATCTTTCCCATCCGCCTCAGCAACGACGTGTTGGACAATGCCCCCTTACGCCGCCCCTGCCTTAACTATCAAATGAAGCGGTGCCTGGCTCCCTGCGCCGGCAAAGTGACGCCGGAAGAATACGCGCAAATGGTGGAGCGTATCGCCAAACTATTAAAGGGGCGCGACAACGAAGTGGTGGCCGATTTAAAGAAACGGATGCACGATGCTTCGGAACAACACGAATACGAACAGGCCGCGCTAATCCGCGATCAGATGTTCGCCATTAAAGAGTTGCAGGAAAAGCAGAACATGGACGCCGCCGGGGATATGGATGAGGATTACATCGCCTGCCTCAGCGAAGGGGGAGCCGGGATAGTTCGCATCATGATGGTGCGCGGCGGGCGGCTGGCGGGCGACCAGAACTTCACGTTGAAAAAGGCCGATGATCCCGCCGAGCTTTGCACCGCCTTTATCCAGCAGTTTTACAACGCCGCCTTTGCGGTGCCATCTGAAATTGTAGTGAGCGTGATGCCGCGGGATGCAGAGGTCATTGCCGGGTGGCTCTCGGCCCTGAAAGGGAAAAAAGTCGCCATCACCCTTCCCCGGCGCGGCCGCAAAAAACAGCTTATTGAGATGGGGCTGGAAAACGCCCGCTTCAACCTGGATACATTTATGCAAGGGGAGGAATCGCTCAAGGAGGCATTGCGCGAAATACGCGATACGGTAGGCATGAAACAGTGGCCCACGGTGATGGAAGCCGTAGACATATCGAATACCGGCGGCTTGTCGGCGGTCGGTTCGCTGGTATCGTTCCACAACGGTGCGGCCAGCAAAAAGGACTACAAACGGTTCCGCATCGCCACGGCGGGGCCGGACGACTACGCTATGATAGCGGAAGTGGTGCGGCGTAGATTCAAAAGGCTGAAAGACGAGGGAGGACATTTCCCCAATCTGCTGGTGATCGATGGCGGCGCGGGACAAGTGGCCGCCGCCGCTGAAGCTATCTTCCCCTTTCACCCGGAACAGGCCGTCATCGGCATCGCCAAAGGGGACGACCGGAACAATCCCGAGACCGACCGGATATTTCTAGCCGGACAGAAAAAACCGCTTCCCTTCCCGGAAAAAAGCGCGGGAAAGTTCATGCTGCAACGATTGCGCGACGAAGCGCACCGTTTCGCCATCCAGTATCACCGGGCATCGCGGGAAAAAGCGGCATTTCACCACAACGTGGATGATGTTGCGGGCATCGGCCCCAAGCGGAAACAATTGCTCATCAAGACGTTTGGCAGCCTGAAGGGGGCGAAAAACGCCAGCGTGGACGAAATTTGCAAAGCGCTTTCCATTAGTGAGAATCTCGCCCGGCAAATCCACGAAAAGCTGTAAGCGAGTGGTTTATCCGAGCCTAATTCAGACGGGTGTCGAGGGAATCACGCAAAGCCTCGCCAAGCAGGTTATACCCCAATACCGTCACCAGTATGGCGAGGCCGGGGAATACCGAAAGCCACCAGGCGAATTCGATATAGTTCTTCCCTTCGGTGAGGATGCTTCCCCAACTTGGCGTTGGAGGCTGTACGCCGATCCCCAGAAACGAAAGCATTGATTCGGTCAATATCGCCCCCGCCACACCCAATGTCGCGGAAACCAGCACCGGCGCCATTGCATTCGGCAGGATATGGCGGAAGATTATCCTGTTGTCGCGCTGGCCGATGGAACGGGCCGCAATCACAAAGTCCTGTTCTTTGAGGGAAAGAAATTCCGCGCGTACCAACCGGGCAACGCTCATCCATCCGGTAAGGCCGATGACAATCATTACATTGACGATATCCGGCTCCAGAAAAGCTATTACGGCAAGGATAAGGAAAAAGGTGGGGATGGTGAGCATCACATCGACAAACCGCATGACCGTTTCATCCACTGCACCGCCGTAATAACCGGCAACCGCCCCCAATACCACACCGATAACCGTGGCAATGCCAATGGCTATGAAACCGACCATCAGCGAAATCCGCGCGCCAAATATCATCCGCGAAAAAACATCGCGTCCCAACTCGTCGGTTCCCAGCCAGTGGGCGGCGTTCGGCGCACTGAGAATATTAGTGGTGTCTACATGCGAGGGATCGTTCGGGGCAAGCACCGGCGCCGCCAATGCCACCGTGAACAAAAGCAGAACAATGATCAATCCCGCCATGCCAAAATTGTTCTTAAGGAGCCGGCGAAAGACAACGCTCCAATATCCGCCCCTCTTTTTTTCACTCATACCGTATCCTCGGGTCGACCAGGGCATAACAGAGATCAGCCAGCATGTTGCCGGCAAGCGTTAAACCAGCCCCGATGATCAACACTCCCATCACCAGCGGATAGTCGCGCATCATCACGGATTCATAGAAAAGCTGCCCCATCCCGGGGATGGCAAAAATGGTCTCGAATATTACCGAGCCGCCGATCAGGCCCGGCAGGCTTAAGCCAAGGATGGTCACTATCGGCAATAAGGCGTTACGCAGTGCGTGATGGTAAATAACGCTGTTTTCTTCACATCCCTTGGCTTTGGCGGTGGTGATGTAGTCCATACGCACCACCTCCAGCATGCTCTGGCGGACGAACCGCGACAGATAGGCGAGAGAAGTGAGGGAGGAAATGAGCACCGGCAAGGCGAGGTGGCGCACATAATCCAGCACCTTTCCCCACGTTGAGAACGTATCGTGATCGAGAGCCCGGATGCCCGAAACCGGCAACCATCCCAGTTGGATGCCGAAAAGCATCATAAGAAGCAGCGCCAGCCAGAATGTCGGCATGGAAAAGGTGAAAAATACGAAAAATGAACTCCAACGGTCAACCGGACTTCCCCTGCGGGTTGCGCTCATGACCCCCAAGGGTATGGCTATGGCGAAAATGAGGGCCATCGATGCGGTATTGATTAATATGGTAATCGGAAGCCGCTCCTTTATTTTATCCAGTACCGGCCGGTTATCGGCGGAAAAGGAATTGCCAAAATCAAGAACGGCAAACCGTTTGAACCAGAGCCAGTACTGCACGTGGAGCGGCTTGTCGAGATGATACATCTCACGCATTTTCTGTTTGGATAGCGCCGATATCTTAGGATTCAGCTCCGTCATCCGGTCGGTAGGCTCGCCGGGGGCCAAATGGATGACTAAAAAGGTAATAACGGTGATTCCCAGCAGCGTGGGCACCAAGGTAAACAGTTTGCGAATGAAATAAGAAGTCATCGGGGTTTCTGGTGGATCCTTCCCTTGCTTCGATTGCCGGTCAGTTTCAGTTTAGGATATTTTTCCAGATGAACCACCCAACCGCCGCGAACGCCAGGATCGCCATCAGAATAAACGGTCCGGGCTGTGAAATGACGGAGTTTTTCAGAACGATGCCTCCAACGCCATATATCAGGCCGATCGCTCCGTACCCGGCAAGCATGGTACCGAAATCCCTGGTTTTGGGAACAGCGATCAACACCAGCACCAATGCCACAACCCCTATCACAACCGGATTTTCCAGCACCTGCATATATTGCCCTGTTTGAAAAAACTGCATTAGGGCGGCAAAGTCAAACGTATCTAGAAATGTTTTTAAGTCAAAGCCTTCCATTTTCAACAATTCTCCTTAAAACCGGATTTATCCTAACATGTCCGGTTTTAAAAGTGTATAATTCCCCTCTTAGGAAAAGTTGGAAAACCATGTCTGAATATAAAGTTAAACTGGAAGTGTTCGAGGGCCCTCTCGATCTTCTGCTTCACCTTATCAAAGAGGAGGAGCTGAATATCTACGATATCCCCATCTTCCGCATCACCCAGCAGTACTTCGAGTACATGGAGATGATGAAGCAGCTGAATATGGATATTGCGGGGGAATTCTTGGTAATGGCCGCTACGCTTATTTATATCAAATCGCGCATGCTGCTCCCCACGCCCCCTGTGGTGGAGAACATGGATGACGAATCCGGGGTGGATCCACGCGAAGAGCTGGTGCGCAAACTGGTGGAATACAAAAAATACAAAGAAGTTGCCGCTTCCCTGCGTGAGCGCGAATCGGAGCAATCGAACAGCTTCGCCCGTGGCACCGTGATGGAACTGAATCTTGAAGACCCCGACTATATGCGGGAAGTCTCGGTATTCCAGCTTTTAGGCGCCTTCCGCAAAATCCTAAAGAGCGTCGCCTTGCCGCACCTGTATGAGGTGACACTGGAAGATATTTCTGTCACCGAACGGATGACTGAAATCATGGAACTGCTGGAGGAAAAGCCGCGCCTCACTTTTGAAGAGGTCTTTGCAAACAGCCGGTCA
>JAKAGL010000092.1 GCA_021815535.1 bacterium | reverse complement strand
CGCCTGAGGAAAAGCTGCTCAAGGCGATCTTCGGCGAAAAGGCGGGCAATGTGATGGATACGTCCTACCGCGTGCCGCCGGGTGTAGATGGCATTGTCGTCGATGTGCGCATTTTCAACCGCAGCGGCGCCGAGAAGGATGTCCGCACTCTCGAGATTGAAGCTGCCGAGAAGGTTCGGATCGAGGCGGATTCCGAAGAGCAGATTCGCATTGTCAAAGAAGAACGCGACAACCGAATACGTTTGCTGCTGGAAGGCAAGGTGGCCGAGAAGGCTGTCACCGCTTCCGGTTCCAAGGAAGTTCTGGTTGAAGCGAAGGCCAAGCTCACTGCCGCCGCACTCCGGCAAGTGGACGGAAAGGACCTGCTGAAGATAGCGGTCAAGGAGAACATCAGCGCCGCGGTGGAGGAAATCGAAGAAACTACCAATGAGCTGATCCGTGATCTGAAAGCCGATCTCAACGACAAGTTGGGCAAGCTGGAAAAAGGTGACGAATTGGCCCCGGGCGTGATCAAGCTGGTGAAGGTTTACGTGGCCGTGAAGCGCCGCCTGCAGGTGGGTGACAAGATGGCCGGCCGCCACGGCAACAAGGGCGTTATCTCGGTCATCGTGCCGGAAGAGGATATGCCCCGCCTAGAAAACGGCACTCCGCTTGACATCGTATTGAACCCGCTGGGCGTGCCAAGCCGTATGAACGTGGGTCAGTTGATGGAAACCTCGCTTGGCATGGCTGCCAAGATGATGGGCCTCTACTTTGAAACCCCGGTATTCGACGGCGCACGCGAGGTGGATATCCGCGCCCTGCTCAAGCAGAATGGCCTGCCCGAAGATGGCATGATGAAACTTATTGACGGCCGCACCGGAGAATATTTCGACCAACGTACCTTCGTCGGCATTATCTACATGCTTAAGCTTCACCATCTGGTCGAAGACAAGATTCACGCCCGCAGCACCGGCCCATACTCGCTCGTCACCCAGCAGCCGCTGGGCGGAAAGGCGCAGTTTGGAGGACAGAGGCTGGGCGAAATGGAAGTGTGGGCGCTTGAGGCCTACGGCGCCGCGTACACATTGCAGGAAATGCTTACCGTGAAATCCGACGACGTGGAAGGGCGCAAGCGAATGTATGAGGCCATCGTCAAGGGAGACAACACCCTGCAACCCGGGTTGCCGGAATCCTTTAACGTCCTCGTCAAGGAACTCCAGAGCCTTTGTCTGGATATTTCCCTCGACGAAAGTTCAAAGACCATTTAAGGAGGAACTAACAAGTGGAAAAAGTTCTTCGATTGTTTGAAAGACCCAAGGATCCGTTGTCTTTTGACTCGGTGATGATCCGGCTTGCTTCGCCCGAGAAGATCCGTTCGTGGTCGTTTGGTGAAGTGCGGAAACCGGAAACCATTAACTACCGCACCTTTAAGCCGGAACGCGACGGCCTTTTTTGCGCCAAGATCTTCGGTCCGGTGAAGGATTGGGAATGCCTGTGCGGCAAATACAAGCGGATGAAATATAAAGGCACCGTTTGCGAAAAGTGCGGTGTTGAAGTAACTCTTTCCAAGGTTCGGCGTGAGCGCATGGGCCATATCGAGCTGGCCAGCCCGGTGGCGCATATTTGGTTCTTCAAGGGGCTGCCGAGCAAGATCGGCAATTTCCTTGACATGACGTTGACCGAACTGGAAGCGGTCATCTATTTTGAGAAATACATCATCATCGATCCGAGGAACACCAAGCTTAAATACAAGCAGGTGCTCAACGAGGACGACTTGCAGGAAGCAGTCAAAAACTGGGGCGAAGACGCCTTTGACTATGGTATTGGCGCCGAAGCCATTCAGACCATCCTGAAAGGCGCCGACATGGATCAGTTGGCGCTCGACCTGAAGGAACACCTCCGGACCACGCAGTCGGTACAGACCCGCCGCAAACTGGTGAAGCAGCTTAAGATAGTAGAAGCCTTCCGCAAATCCGGCAACCGGCCCGAATGGATGGTTCCGTCCGTTATTCCGGTCATTCCGCCCGAGTTGCGACCGCTCGTTCCGCTGGATGGCGGACGGTTTGCCACCTCCGACCTGAACGATCTCTACCGCCGCGTGATTAACCGCAACAACCGCCTCAAGCGTTTGATGGAACTGCGCGCACCCGAAATCATCATCCGCAACGAAAAACGGATGTTGCAGGAAGCCGTTTCGGCGCTGTTCGATAACGGCCGCCGCGGACGAGTATTGAAGGGACCAAACAAACGCCCGCTGAAATCGCTGGCGGATATGCTGAAAGGCAAGCAGGGACGCTTCCGCCAGAACCTTCTGGGCAAGCGCGTCGATTATTCGGGCCGTTCCGTCATCGTGGTTGGGCCGGAATTGAAATTTTTCCAGTGCGGCCTGCCCAAAAAGATGGCTATCGAACTTTTCAAACCGTTCATCTACCACAAGCTGGAAGTGAAGGGTTATGCCGCTACCATTAAGAGCGCCAAGAAGATGGTGGAATCTGAGCAGCCAGAAGTATGGGAAGTGCTTGATGAAGTCATTAAAGACCACCCGATACTTCTGAACCGTGCCCCAACCCTGCACCGCCTCGGTGTGCAGGCATTCGAGCCGGTTTTGGTCGAAGGAAAGGCCATCCGCCTGCATCCGCTGGTGTGTGCCGCGTTTAACGCCGACTTTGACGGCGACCAGATGGCTGTGCACGTGCCGCTGTCGCTTGAAGCCCAGGTGGAAGCACGGATTCTGATGCTTTCCATCAACAACATCCTTTCGCCCGCCAACGGCCGTCCGATCGCGGTGCCGTCGCAGGACATTGTGTTGGGCAACTACTATCTCACCAAGGAGCGTGGCGGCGTGAAGGGCGAAGGAAAGGCATTTTCCAACCCTGCGGAAGTGCGTTCAGCATTCGACCACAAGGCAGTGAACCTGCAGGCCAAAATCCGCGTACGTATGTCCGGCCAAGTGCATGAAACCACGGTTGGCCGCGTCCTCTTCTACGAGATTGTGCCGCCAGAGGTTCCGTTCTCCCGCATAAACAAAGTGCTGAACAAGGCGGGGATCCTGCAGATTGTGAACGAGGTTTACACCAAAACGTCGCTTGACGTGGTTGTGAAATTCCTCGACGACCTGAAAGACACCGGGTTCTTCTATGCCACCAAGTCCGGTCTTTCCATCAGCATGGAAAACATGCGCATTCCCCAGCGGAAATTCGCGCTGATCGACGATGCGAAGAAGCGCACCGGCGAGGTGGAAGACCAGTATCATAACGGTCTTATCACCAAAGGCGAAGGTTACAACAAAATCATCGACGTGTGGGCGCAGGTGACCGATAAAGTCACCGAAGAGGTGTTCGCCGAGCTCAAGCATGAAGACAAACAGCTGAGTGACGGTACCGCGCCATCGGAAGCCCAATGGAACGGGGTATACCTGATGGCCGATTCGGGCGCCCGCGGCAGCAAGGCGCAGATCGCCCAGCTGGCCGGTATGCGTGGCCTGATGGCCAAACCCTCCGGTGAAATCATCGAAACGCCGATTACCGCCAACTTCCGCGAAGGCCTGACCGTTGCGCAGTACTTCATTTCGACGCACGGCGCCCGTAAAGGTTTGGCCGATACGGCGCTCAAGACCGCCAATTCGGGTTACTTGACCCGCCGCTTGGTGGACGTTTCACAGGATGTGATCATAACGATCGACGACTGCGGCACGATGAATGGCATCGATACCTCCGCACTCATTGAAGGCGGTGAAGTGATCCAGCGTCTTGGCGAGCGCCTTCTGGGCCGCGTGACGCTGGAACCGATCATCGATCCGTTCACGAAGGAAGTGCTGCTTGATGCCAACAAGGAGATCAATGAGGAAGCCGTCGAAAAGATCGAAAACGCCGGCGTGGAACAGGTAAAAATCCGCTCCATGCTCACCTGCGACGCCCCGGACGGCGTGTGCGCCAACTGCTATGGCCGCAATTTGGCCACCGGCAGGATGGTGGAATCGGGTGAGGCGGTCGGCGTTATCGCCGCCCAGTCGATCGGTGAACCGGGCACTCAGCTGACGATGCGGACCTTCCACATCGGCGGCGTGGCCAGCCGCGTTGCCGAGCAGACAAAACTGATATCCGCCAAGGGAGGCGTGGTCAAGTACATCGATCTTCGCACTGTTGCGCTTAACACTGGCGAGATGATCGCGATGAACCGCAACGGCGGTATCATCGTGCAGGATGACGAGGGCCGCGAGAAGGAGCGCTACAAGATCATTTATGGCGCCAAACTGAAAGTGGCGGATGGCGCGCGGGTAAGCGAGGGGGATACCATCGCGGAATGGGATCCTTACACCGTGTCGATTCTTACTGAAACGACCGGTACCATCGCATACGGCGATATCATCGAGAACGTGACGATGCGCGAAGAAGTCGACGAAGTGACGGGACACTCGGAAAAGATCATCATGGATCACCGGGAAGAGAAGAAGCACCCGCGCATTTCAATCAAGGATTCGCACGGGAAAACCGTCAGCCGTTATGTGTTGCCGGCAGGTGCGCACATCAACGTCAAGGAAGGACAGCCGGTGGATGTGGGCGATATCATCGCCAAGATACCGCGCGAAACAACCAAGACCAAAGACATCACCGGCGGTCTGCCCCGCGTTGCGGAACTCTTCGAGGCCCGCAAGCCGCACGACCAGGCCACCATTTCCGAAGTGAGCGGCCGGGTTAAGTTTGGCGCGTTCATCAAGCGGACACGGGAAATTCTGGTGACCACCGAGGATGGCGTAGAACACAAGTATGTGGTGCCCCGCGGTAAGCATGTGAACGTGCACGAAGGCGACTACGTCAACGCCGGTGAACCGCTGGTGGATGGCGCACCCAACCCGCACGACATTCTGAATATCATGGGCGAAAAGGAGCTGCAGAAGTTCCTGGTGAATGAAGTGCAGGAAGTCTACCGGCTTCAGGGCGTACAAATCAACGACCAGCACATCGAAGTCATCGTCCGCCAGATGCTGAAGCATTTGGTGATCGAGGATCCGGGTGATACCGATTTCCTCGTGGGTGAACAGGTGATGAAGAAGACATTCCAAAACAGAAACATGGAAGTGATCAAGTCGGGCAAAAAGCCGGCGAAGGGCAGGCCGATCCTGATGGGGATCACAAAATCCTCGCTTTCAACGGAAAGCTTTATCTCCGCGGCCTCCTTCCAGGAGACCACGCGGGTACTTACCGAAGTGGCTATATCGGGCAAGATGGATCCGCTTAAGGGGCTTAAGGAGAACGTTATCATGGGCCGTCTGGTTCCCGCCGGAACCGGCTCACGAAACTACCAGAACCTGAACGTTCTGCCGACCAATCTGCCGATTTTTGATTTCAAGAAGACCAAGGCAACCGAAGAGAGCGTGGTCGAATAACATTCTGCCGGGCGTTATAAAATACGGCCCCTTGGAGCGATCCAAGGGGCCGTTTTCTTTTTACTGCGGTAAAGTTATCGCAGCCGGCAAAATGGACTTTTTATTCCAGCGAGAAATGTACGCGGCGATTCTTAGCCCAGGCCTTTTCGTTATGGCCCGGATCCGCCGGCTTTTCTTCGCCATAGCTTATGGTGCGAAGCTGTCCCTCATTCACGCCCAAAGACGCCAAGTATTTTTTAACAGAGGTGGCGCGACGTTCACCCAAAGCCAGATTGTATTCTTCGCTGCCTCGTTCATCGCAATAGCCCTCCACCACCACCTTGGCCGATGAGTGTTTTTCTATTGCCGACGCATCTTGTTGAAGCGGTGTGCGAAAATTAGCCTTAATGTCATATTTATCAAATTCAAAATAAACATTCGCCAAGTCCTCTGGTCTCAACACATTTGCGGCGTTCTTGGCGTCTTCTTCCGCCTTCAGTTTGTCAAGCTCCAATTGTTTCTGCCGTTCGGCTTCAGCGTCCGCCTGACGTTTCTTCTCCAGCGCGTCTTGGTTCTTTGCGTTTGCATCCGACGTCCCGGCGGCGCCTTTGGCGTCGGGGCCGGTGGCGGCCTTCGGCTTTGATGCGCACGCGCCAACACCGCTGATCATTAAAAGTGCCAACGAAACGGCGTAGAAATTCCTGCTGAAAGGGGTCATTGACAGGTCTCCAATAAAATTGCCAATAAAAACGTTCTCGGTCTGAACACGACAGACCGCTAACGCGAATGACTAAAATAGGTGCTTAAAAAGAGAAATGAGGCGAAGGGCTACGGCCCGAGGGCGAACCAAAGGGGGCTTTTGTAGCAGGACAATCCATATTCGGTTAATCGGTTAATTTTTCGAAAAGAAACCGTTATTTTTACCGGGGTTTTGTCGCCAATGTGAAGCGTAACCGCTAAACCAACAAGTATGATCGCCGGGAAGATGGCCAAAGCCGCTTGAAACAGGTCTAAATCAATAGAGATATTGGACCAGTCAAAGTTTAAAAGAAGTGGCAAATCCACTAAAAGAAACCTAACCATGCCCAATTCTATAACAAGCAATTAAATGCGGCAAGCTCATTTATGATGAGGATGGTTCAGAGAAATGCATTGCCGTGAAGCGGTTCAATTGATTATCATCATGGTTCCGCAACGAATAAGGTGCGCAGCGGGACGCGCCGACAAGGAGGCCGATGTTTCGTCATAAGCTGAAGCAGGCGACGCTGGGGACGCTGGAATCTCTTAAGCGGGTGTTCATGCAGGAACACGTTTTCATGGTGGTGGTTGCGTGCGTGATCGGGTATTTCACCGGGCTGTGCGCCGTTATTTTCAAGTGGATGATCCAAGGGGTCCATGCAGTATTTCTGAAGGAATTCCTGAGCCGGGCCTCGACCGGTTCCTCCCTGTGGCTGCTTTTGATCCCGTTTTCGGTGGGGCTGGGGGGGCTGATCGTCGGCCTGTTAAATCATTATTTCAACCCCGAGAACGAAGGGGGCGGCCTTGCCGAGCCGATGAAGTGGGCGGCCATTGACCAGGGGCGTGTGCCGAAACCGGTGATCTGGTTCCGCCCGCTGGCGTCCGCGCTCACCATCGGCAGCGGCGGTTCGGCGGGCCGCGAAGCTCCCACGGTGCAGATCGGCGCGGCGGTCGGTTCGCTGGTGAGCGGGATCATGAAGGCGTCGTCGGAGCGTCGGCGGCTTTTGATGGGGTGCGGGTCGGCGGGTGCGATCGCGGCGTCATTCAACGCCCCCCTGGGCGGGATTGTTTTTGCCCTCGAAGTCGTGCTTGGCGATTTCAACGTCAAGGTTTTTACGCCGCTCATTTTTTCGTCGGTGATCGCCACCGTCACATCGCGCCATCTTGAGGGGAATGTGCCGGCGTTTGAACTGCCGTCGTATACGCTGGTCTCCACCGTGGAGATATTCTTTTTTATTGTTTTGGGGCTGGTGGCGGGTTTGGTGGCGGCGCTGTTCTACAAAACGTACCTTGACATCAGCGACCGGTTCAGCGCACTGAAAATACACCCCGTTTTGCTTCCCGCCCTGGGGGGCGTGTTGGCCGGGGTATTCGGCATTTTTTATCCCGATGCGCTGGGCAACGGCTACGACGGCATGAACAAGGTGATGAACGGCCAGATGCTGTGGTATACGGCGTTGCTGCTGGTGTTCGTGAAAGTGCTCCTCACCAACCTGACGCTTGGCTCCGGCGGATCGGGCGGTTTGTATGCGCCGTCGCTTTTCATCGGCTGCATGTTGGGCGGCACTTTCGGGGCGCTGCTCAATTACCTGTTCCCCGGCCTGACCGGCTCGGCCGGTTCCTACGCGCTGGTGGGGATGGGGGCGGTGATGAGCGCTGTCGGCCACATGCCGATGACGAACATCCTGATGACCTTCGAGCTGACGAACAGTTATCAGGTCATTCTGCCGATCATGGTCGCCTGCATTTCATCCACCGTGACGTATGCGTTTTTCTGCAAGAACTCGGTGGACGTGGAGATTCTGCGGCGGATGGGGATCAACATCTGGCACGGGCGCGAATCGTCCATTATGGGCTCGCTTCTGGTGCGCGATGTCATGAATACGGAATTCGACACCTTGCGGGAAGATACCTCCTTCCGCGATATTCTCGGCATCATGTCCAAATCGAAGGCGTACTACTTTCCCTGTGTCGACACCGCGGGCCGGATGACCGGCATCATCTCGGTGCAGGACATCCGCCAGTTCATGCTGGAGGAGGAATTGGCCGACGTGGTGGTGGCCAAAGACATGGCGGCGCCGAAGGTGCTCTTCCTGAAGCCGGATGACAATCTTAACGAAGCGCTGGAAAAGTTTGCGTTGCGCGATCTTGATGAACTGCCGGTGGTGGCCAACCCCGAAGAGAAGATAGTGGTGGGCATGCTCCGTAGAAAAGACGTCATCACCGCCTATAAAAAAGCCGTCATACAGGTCTCTACATAAGAAAAAAAAGGCGAAAACCGCGCAATATGTTGCG
>JAKAGL010000091.1 GCA_021815535.1 bacterium | reverse complement strand
TCTAAGGGGTTCGACCTTATCACCGCAGCGGAAAAAGAACTGATGAAGCTGGATATCACCCTGATAATACTCGGCACCGGCCAGCTTAAATACGAAAACAGCCTTCAGGCGTTAGCTAAAAAGTATCCGGGCCGGGTAGGGCTCGCCCTCGGTTACGATGAAGGGTTAGCCCACCTGATCGAGGCGGGAAGCGATATCTTCCTGATGCCGTCGCATTTCGAGCCGTGCGGACTGAACCAGATGTACTCACTGCGTTACGGCACGGTGCCGGTGGTGCGGGCGACCGGCGGGCTGGCTGATACGGTGGTAAATTGGCAATCGGCCGGCAAGAAAGGGAATGGCTTCCTGTTCAAAGCCGCCACGCCACAAGCGTTTGTCGCGGCGCTAAAAAAGGCGGTCAATGCCTTTGGCAATAAAAAGGAGTGGAACCGCATTGTTCAAAATGGAATGGCCGAGGATCATTCATGGCGCAAAAGCGCTGAACGGTACTTGGCGCTCTACCGCACCCTCGTATAACCACTCCTTCCCCCGATCCCGCCGCAAGCTTTACAAAACCGTTTTGCGGACGTATGGTGGAAACAGGTACTTTGAGCGTGGGCCGAAAGGAGTCGCCATGGACCATTCATACAGTATCCGGCCATCCGCCGTGGCGGGAATGTTCTACCCCGGCGATCCACAAACATTGCTGGATGACCTGCAGGGGTATATAAACAACGCGCCGCAGGGAAACATCCGGCCGCTGGCCGCCATTTCACCACACGCGGGTTGGTATTACTCCGGGCATGTAGCGGGGGCTGTTTTTGCGTCCATAGAAGTGCCGGAACGGGTGATACTGATCGGGCCGAACCACCGCGGAGCCGGGGCGATACTGGCGCTCGACCCGCATGATGCGTGGGAATTCCCGTTTGGCGAAGTGCCGGTTGACCGGGAGTTGGGCGCGCGGTTGCTGCAATACTGCCCGTACCTGAAGGAAGACGCCGCGGCCCATGCCCAGGAACACTCTCTGGAGGTGATCGTGCCGTTCCTTCGCGCCAAAAACCAGGCTGTGAAAATCGCCCCGGTCTGCGTTGGCACGCACGACCTGCGCAAACTTACGGCATTGGCCTCCGCCGTCGCCCGCGCCGCAAAAGAGACCGGCGCGCTGGTTGTGGCAAGCACCGACATGACCCACTACCTGCCCGATAAAACGGCGCGCGCCATCGACGGCAACATGATAGAAACGCTAAAATCGCTGGACCCCGAAAAAATACTGGATACCGCTTTGGGGGAACAGGCGCTTTGCGGCGCGGGGCCGGTGTACGTAACGGTATCCGCCGCCCGTGAGAACGGCGCGCGCAGCTTCGGGGTGATACGGTACGCCACATCGGGGGACATCGAAGGAAAACGGGACGCTGTGGTGGGATACGGCGGATTCGTTATCTCCTGAAAAAAACGCCCCAGGCGTTGCGCAACGCCGCGCCGCCGTAGATCAGTAGGAGAACGCCGACCGTCCAGTTGAAGTAACCCCCGTGATTCGCGCCACGGTAGGCGAACGTTATACCGAGCCCGATGAAACCGGACGCAAGCAGCAAGGTGAGCCCCGACCGCAACCATCCATTGACTTCATCCGATGGCTGCTGGAACGAGAAAAACGTGCGGATATTGTTCAGGTAGGGATAGAGATGCCCTTTGATCATTGCAGTGGGCCCCTGCAATTCGGTTTGGCAATACATGCATTTCTGCTCGCTGGGGCGGTTGGGACAGCCACAACCGGGACATTCGATAAAGTGCAGCTTGTCGGTACCGCCGCCGGGTTTGCCCCCACGTCTGTATATCATGATGCTTCTGAATCTAACACGCGTTTTAAAAGTTGTAAACCGATACGTTTACTTCCCGGCACAAGGTTCTTTTCCAGGCGATCCGCAAGCGCCAACAGGTCACCGACGGAACGTCCGCTCCGCTCCAGGATGTAACCGAGCGCGCGCGGGGTGAGGCTCATGCTCCGGTCCTGCGCGATTTTCCGCAGGATGACCGCCCGTTCTTCGTCGCCGGGGCGTTTCAACGTCACCACCATGCCGGTCAACAGCCGGCTTGAAAGGTAATCGGGCATATCCGCTTTTGCGGGGGAAACCTTCATTGCCACCGCAATATGGCCGCCGGTGGAGCTAAGGGCGTTGAATAGATTAAAAACCTCTTCGTGCAAATTTTCAGGGTCCGGCATTGTATCCAGGTTGTCTATGCATACCAGCGGAAAAGAGGCGGCCTCCCTGAACAACCGCGCGGTATCCTGCTCCGTGAATCCGGCCAACAGGGCTGCATCGATAAACGCCCCCTTTTTCCAATTGAGCAGAATGCCCTTCAACAGATGCGTCTTGCCGCTTTGCCGTTGGCCGACGATGACGAAAGCGGCGGAGCTGTTACCCGTGAAGGAGCGGGCGGCGGCGAGGGCGGCGCTGTTTCCGACCCCGGCATAAAAGCGGTCCAGCGCGTACAGCTTTTCTTCCGGCAGCAGCAACGGCATCGCCAACTGCGTTGATGGGATATTTCTTTTCCCGGCCACCGCCCCCCCTTTCAGCGAGGTATTAAAATTACTTATATCTGGCATACAATACCCTTGACATATCCGGCGGTTGCGTATAGCATCCACCATGAAAAGGCTATTGTAACTAAAAAAGGGGCCATGCCGCCATCAATGACAAAAATCGCGCAAATAAAAATACTCTCTCCGGCGCTGGCCAGCCAAATCGCCGCTGGCGAAGTGGTGGAGCGCCCCGCAAGCGTTGTGAAAGAACTGGTCGAGAACGCGCTTGATGCGGACGCCGCCGCCATTGAGGTGGAAATCTCCCTGGCACGCCGCCGCATCCGGGTGAAAGACGACGGCTACGGCATCGCTCCGGAAGAAGTGGATCTGGCGCTAAGCCGCCACGGCACCAGCAAAGTGGGGGATACGGCGGACATCTTTGGTATTGGCACCTACGGATTCCGCGGCGAGGCGTTGCCTTCCATCGGCTCGGTCAGCCGGTTGACCCTCACCAGTTTCCGGGCGGGAAATCCGGCAGGGAGACGTATCGTGGTGGAAGGGGGGGAAACTCTCCGGGTCGAAGACGCGCCGCCGCTCCAAGGCACCGAAGTGCTTGTTGAAAATCTTTTTTACAACACACCGGCACGGCGGAAATTCACCCGCTCCGACGCCACCGAGATGAGCCAAATAACCGCCAAGGTGGTGCAGGCGGCTCTCAGCGCCCCGGCGGTGCGGTTCAATTTCATAAAGGACGGCAAACGGGTCTTGGAACTTTCCCCCGCAACGACCCTGCAAGAGCGGGTACATCAGATCTTCGGAGCGGAATACGCTCACAATCTCGTTTCGGTGGCGTACAAGGAATTCAACATCGCCGTGGATGGCCTCGTGGGAAAGCCGGAATTCACGCGCGCCACCGGTATCGACCAATACTTTTTCATCAATAACCGGCCGGTAAAGGACACCCAGATCCGCTCCGCAGTGTTTCGCGCTTACGAAGATCTGCTGCCGAAGGGGCGCAAGCCAGTGGTATTCCTCAATATCGCAATGCCGCTTGAGGTTGTCGACGTGAACGTGCATCCCGCGAAAGCGGAGGTGCGGCTGGCCGATCCCGGCAAAGTGTCGGAAGCGGTGGTACGGGCGATACGCGGCGCGTTTGGGCGTTCCGCGGCGACAAATTCACCGCAAAGCGGGGCGGCACAGGAGACCCGCGATTTTTCGTCTCCGGGGGAACGCCCCTTTCCCGCAGGAGATGGCAAAGCCGCCTTTGTCCGCACCTTTGAAATGTGGCGTCCGGTGTCACAGCAAGCGGGACGCGAGGCCGGGGCGGAGGGAACCGGGCAGTTGCAGCTGGAAAACGCGCACGGTCGGCTTTCTTCCGACGCCGTGGTCATCGGACAGGCATTCGATACGTTTCTCCTTTTTGAAGAGGGGGGGAATATCGTCATTATGGATCAACACACCGTTCACGAACGGGTGCTCTATGAGCGGCTGATGAAACGCTATTTGGAGCGCAAAATAGAGCGGCAGGGGTTACTGGTGCCGGTCACCTTCTCCGCCGACCCCCAGCTTGCCGAGACCATCCGCTCGCATCTTAAAACCTTTGCCGAAATGGGATGGGGGCTTGAAGAATTTGGCGAGCGGACATTTGCGATACGAGAAGTACCGGCCATCCTGGAGGGAAAGGACCTTCCCCCGGTCATAACCGAAATGGCCCAAACCCTTGCCCACGGACGGGATGAAGACTACAAAGACGTGATGGCCGATTGCATATCGCGCTTGGCCTGCCGTGCGGCGGTGAAAGCGGGGGATACCCTGAACCGGGGGGAAATAGGGGAACTGGCAAAGGAACTGGCCAACACCGCGTTGCCGTATACTTGCCCGCATGGACGGCCCATCGCTTTTTCCCTGCCTCGCAATGAGCTTTGGCGCTTCTTCAACCGCGGCCGGTAGAGCAATCCCAACCTAACGCGGGAAAAAAACCGGGCTATTTTTCGTCTTATTTTCGCCTTATCGTTTTTTACAGATTTTGGGTTATTTCGACCAAAAATCGGGTAAAATGTGCCTTCAGTTTGGAATTTTTGCAAAAAAGGAGTTGGAAACAATGGAAATTACCGCCTTGCGGTCCGGAATGAAAGTTGAGCTTGCTGGTAAACTTTATGTTGTGGTTAGCGCGCAACATGTAAGCCCCGGCAATAAACGGGCGTTTGTCCGCGCCCGAATAAAAGACCTGAAGACCGGACAGTTGTTGGAGCAGACGGTCCGGGAAGGGAACGAATTCCGGATACCCGATTTTGAAGAACGCGAAATGCAATACCTGTACAAGGATGCGCAAGGGTATCACTTCATGGACAACGAAAGCTATGAACAGACATTCCTTACCGATGACCAGGTGGGTGACAACTGGAAATGGATGCAGGAAAACACCATGGCGAAGATCCTCTACCATAACGGGATCATCATCAGTCTTGAAATGCCGCTCTTCGCGGAATTGGTCGTTACGGAAACCGACCCCGGTTTTAAAGGGGACACCGCCAGCACTGCCACCAAAGCGGCGAAACTGTCGACGGGCGCAAGCATTCAGGTGCCGCTTTTCATCAACGTCGGAGATAAGCTGAAAATAGATACGCGTACCGGGGAATATCTTTCGCGGGTATGAAGGGAGGCCGGTTGGCAACCGGCCAAAGTAACGGCTGATGCACCCATAAGGGGGAATACCATGGATATTGAAGAACTTAAGAAACTTGTCAAACTTGTCGAAAAGAGCGACATAAAGGAACTGGAAATAGATGAGGACGGGCGGAAAATCCGCATCGTTAAGGGATCCCCCGAAGCGGCCCCGGTGGTGTTGCCGCCGCAGTACATGCAGCAGATGCAGCATGTGGCCCCGCCGCCTCCACCGGCACCCCGCCCGGCGGCATTGACATCAGCCGAGGCCGAAGCGGCTGCCGAGGCCGAGGAAGACGGCAAATACCATAATGTCACCAGCCCGATGGTTGGCACTTTCTACCGCGCATCGGCCGAAGATGCCGAACCATTCACGAAAGAAGGGGATATCGTCAGCAAGGGGCAAACCCTCTGCATTATTGAGGCGATGAAATTGATGAACGAAATCGAAAGCGATATCGCCGGCCGCGTGGTGAAGATACTGGCGGAAAACGGGTCGCCCGTGGAATTTGGCGAAACACTTTTCAAGATCGAGCCGGTTTAACAGGCCCTTCCATGCTTTAGAAAGGACCTGATATGTTCAAAAAGATACTTATCGCCAACCGCGGCGAAATCGCGGTGCGCATCATACGGGCATGCAAGGAAATGGGCATCCGTACCGTGGCGGCCCATTCCACCGCGGATACGGAATCACTTGCCGTCCGGTTCGCCGACCAAAGCGTCTGCATCGGCCCGGCAGAGGCCAGCAAAAGCTATCTGCGCATTCCTTCGCTCATCTCCGCCGCCGAGGTGACAAGTTGCGACGCCATACACCCCGGTTATGGGTTCCTTTCGGAAAACGCCGGCTTCGCCGAAGTATGCGGGGAATGCAACATAACCTTTATCGGCCCTTCCCCCAGCGCGATACGGCAAATGGGCCATAAAAGCGTGGCCAAAGATACCGCAAAAGCGGCCGGTGTTCCTACCGTGCCGGGAAGCGACGGGCCGCTGACTTCCGAAGAACAGGCCATTGAGGTCGCCAGACAGATCGGCTACCCGGTCATTCTGAAAGCGGCGGCGGGCGGTGGCGGACGCGGCATGCGCATCGTCCACGAAGAGGGCGATATCGTGAGCCAGCTCAGGCTGGTGCAGGCCGAGGCGGGCGCCGCTTTCGGCGATAACACCATCTACATGGAAAAGTATGTGTTGAATCCCCGCCATGTGGAAGTGCAGATAATCGGCGACAAGCACGGCAATGTGGTGCATTTGTACGAACGGGACTGCTCCATCCAACGCCGGCACCAGAAACTGATCGAAGAGGCTCCGTCACCGGCACTGGACGCCAAGCTGCGCCACAAAATGACCGAAGCCGCCATCAAACTGGCCAAGCACATCAACTATTTCACCACCGGAACGCTGGAATTCCTTTTGGATGCGCGCGGCCACTTCTACTTTATGGAGATGAATACCCGCATACAGGTAGAACACCCGGTTACCGAGTTCATCACCGGCATCGATCTCATTAAGGAACAAATCTCCGTAGCGGCGGGAAAACCGCTCTCCTTCAAACAGGACGACATCAAGATTTCCGGCCATTCCATCGAGTGCCGCGTAAACGCCGAAGACCCGGATAAATTCCTCCCGTCGGTCGGCACCATCAAGGAGCTTTACATGCCGGGGGGACCCGGCGTGCGGGTGGACAGCGCCATCTACCAAGGCTACAAAATCCCCCCGTACTATGACAGCATGATCGGCAAGGTGATCGTTCACGCCAATACGCGCGATGAGGCGATACACCGGATGATGCGGGCGTTGGGGGAAATACATATCGCCGGCGTGAAAACCACCGTACCCCTGTTGCACAAAATCATGCACAGCACGGAATTCAAGAGTGGCAAGGTAAGCACCAGTTTCCTCGAGAATTTCCTGAAGAACCAGACAACGGGGGGCACGGCCTGACGCTCTTTTCCACGTGGATGAAGATAGCGGATGGGTGCCGGGGAATTCCCCCCGGCCGCACCCGGCCGGCGCCACGAAAGCATCGTGTGCCGGTTGGGGGGGTGTTCTTGAGCCTTGTGCGCATTTCATGTTCTAATAGCGTCTCCTGCGCTATGGCCTCAACCGCGCAGGTTAACCTTTTATTGTAGGAGCCGCTTTTGATTCCCTTGCGCGACGCGCTGGACCGTGCCCTCAAATCGGTGAGGCTGCAAAATATTTCGACTCTCGCCAAAATAAGCGCGGGTTGGCCCGCCATCGTGGGAGAACAGCTTGCGGCCGTTTGCAGCCCCGCTTATATCGCCAAAAACAGCCTTATAATCCATGTTTATGACCGGGCATTCCTCTCGCCGCTGGATTACGCCCGCCTGCAGGTACTGGAAAAAACCCGTAACATTGTCGGAGAAACCACCAACGTGCAAAGCGTAACAGTAAAATTTGCCGAACGGCCCGGGCTGCCGTTTCCCGTGGCACCTCAACCGGTAGCACCAACTCACCTCGCACCCGCCGACGAACAAAAGATAGATGAGGCCGTAATGGATGTTGCCGGGCCGGAACTGAAAGGATCACTGGCACGACTTTTCCGCGCCGGCGCCATCAGTGGCAGAAAGTGCGCGGTAATATCCGCCCTTTGCCTTATGCCGATGATGGCCGCGTGCGCATCGGCCGGAGCGCCCCAGTATAAGCCGTCTTCCCCGTCGGCCCCAGCCACCGAGAAAGAACAACCCACGCCCTCTCCCGCCGCGGCCGCATTGAAGGCAACAGCTGAAAAAGAGGGGTATGCCCATTACCTCGCCGCCGAGATGTTGATAAGCCAAAATAACCTTCTGGAAGCGATGGAGGAACTGCACAAAGCGGTAAAGGCCGATCCGAACGCCCAGCCCGTCTATCTGGAAATGAGCCGCGTATCGTTGGCGATGGGGAAATTCCGCGAGGCGGTCGAGATCGCCCAGAAGGGGCTTGTCATCAATCCCAACTATTCGCCGCTCACCTCGCTGCTGGGGGTCATCTATGAGAGTTCCAAAGACTACACGCAGGCAGAGAAATATTTCAAAAGAACGCTTGAGATCGATCCCACACGCGCTGACGTCAGGCTGAACTTGGCGGTAAATTATATCGAGATGAAGCGTTACGACGACGCCGAACGGGAATTGCTTAATGGGCTGAAGGATGACCCCCAGTCGCAAACGTTCACTTTTTACCTTGCCCGTGTCTACGTTGAGGAACGGCAGTACTTCAAGGCGGAGGAATTCCTCACCACCCTCATA
>JAKAGL010000090.1 GCA_021815535.1 bacterium | reverse complement strand
CTATAAGCGGGGAAACCTGATTTTGCGTGATGAGGAGCGGCTTTCCCGGATTCTCAATAACAAAGACCGGCCAATGCAGATCATCATCGCCGGTAAGGCGCATCCCCGTGACATAGAGGGCAAGAACATAATAAAAAACATCATCCATGCATGCGACAAGGATGAATTCCGCCGCCGGCTTGTCTTTCTGGAAAACTACGATATAGACGTTGCGCGTTATTTGGTGCAAGGATGCGACGTGTGGTTGAATACTCCGCGGCGCCCAATGGAAGCAAGCGGTACGTCTGGAATGAAGGCCAGCGCGAACGGTGCCATAAACTTTTCAATCCGCGATGGTTGGTGGGATGAGGCCTATGTTCCCGAAGTCGGCTGGGCCATAGGCGCGGGAGAAAACTATGAAGATCAGAATGTTCAGGATGCCGTGGAAAGCCGCGCCATCTATGATCTTTTGGAGCGCGACATAGTTCCGCTCTTTTACGAACGCGCGGCCGATAACCTTCCGCGTGGCTGGGTGCGGAAAATGAAAGCGAGTATGACCCAGCTTAACGCCATGTTCAACACCAACCGGATGTTGCGCGAATACGCGGAAAAATTCTACCTGCCGTTGGGGTTGCGTTGGCAAAACTATGTGCAAAAAGATCCCGCCATCATAAAACAACTCGCGGTCTGGAAGAAAAGGCTCGAAACCCATTGGAGTGAAATGAAAGTGCTGGAAGTCAATGGTAGCACTGATTCTTTCAAAGTAGGTGAAAAGAAAAAAGTAACTGCTGTTCTGCAACTAGGCGTTATAAGCCCGGAAGATATTGTGGTGGAATGCTATTACGGGCCGATGGATATGGCTGGCCAGATAGAAGAGGGGAAAAGCGCTATTATGGAGGTTGAAGGGGTGACCAGCAGCGGCGTTTACCGTTTTTCAGGCGAAATCCCCTGCGATAACGCGGGTTTGCATGGTTATGCCATCCGAGTGCTTCCTCACCACGAACACTTGGTGCTGCAATACATCCCTGGCCTCATTCTGTGGGGCTGACCGCGGTTCTTAATCATAGGGAATGCTGGGGATTTAACCATTTTGCCTGCAAAATCGGGCGGATTCGTTTGATCCGGTGGGTGTTTAGCTTATGAATCGGCGGATGCGGGGAAGTAAGTCATCATCTGAGGCGGGTTTTATAACGAAGTCATCCGCGCCAAGCCTAAAGGCTTTTTCCCTTTCTTCAAGACCCGCGCTGGTCAATACGATCACTGGGGTTTCTCTGGTCAATTCATCAAGTTTAAGTTCCCTGATAAACGTATAACCGTCCATTACCGGCATTATCAAATCGGAAAGAATGATGTGCGGGTGCTGTGTGCGGGCGATGTCAAGGCCCTCCTTTCCATTGGCGGCAGTAATAACCGTTACATCAAGGGGCGCCAGCATATCGATGATAGTCTTTGTGGATTTAGCATCGTCCTCCACCAGCAGGAGCAGAGGACGTACATCTGGAAGTATGGCATAAAAAGTGGCTCCCTTGCCAGGCTCGGATTCCAAAAGCAAATTACCGCCGTGGGCAAGAATGATATCGCGCGAAAGGGGAAGCCCCAATCCAGTGCCGCTTTCACCGGCTGTGCCGGTAGTGGAAGTCTTTTCTTCATAATTAAAAAGCCGGGTGGCGCGTGAGGGCTCTATTCCTATCCCCGAATCGCTCACCGCGACGGTGGATGGTTTTCCATCTGGGATAAATATCCGTATGTGGTCGCCAGCACGGCAAAATTTCACAGCATTGCCAACGAGGTTTTGCAAGACCTGGTAAAAAAGAGTGGGATCCGCAAAAAGACGGTATTTGTCGGGAATGTCATTTTTAAGAATGATACGTTTCGATTCAGCCATTGGGGCAAAGGCACTTATTACCTTGAGTACGAGGTAGTTGACGTCCAGAAACCGGAGCTTTGGTTGTATTTTCCCTGTTTTTAGGCGGCTAATGCTCAGAAGCTCTTCAATCAGGTCATTCATTCTTTTCGCTGAATCGATGGCTATATTGATCCGTTTTAGCGTATTAGTTGAAACATGGGCGTCAACATCATCGGCGGTTAGTTTTAGAAAACCTATCATGGTGGCAAGGGGCCCCCGCAGATCATGCGATACGAGTGAAACGAATTTATCCTTAAGGAGCGTCGCTTCTTCGGCGTTTTCCTTGGCTTTTCGAAGCTCTTCTTCCGCGTGTTTGCGTTCCGTGATGTCACGCCCGGCGGAGACAAAATGGGTGATCGCGCCCCGCTTATCCTTGATTGGGGTAATCGATTTCTCTTCGATATAAATATGGCCGTCTTTGGCGCGGTTATGGATTTCCGCATGAAATGTATGTCCGGAGAGGATGGTTTTCCAAAGGTTTTCATAGAATGCCGCCGGGTGATGACCCGATTTCAGGATGGCCGGGGTGTTTCCACGCGCCTCCTGGGAGCTGAAGCCGGTAAGACTGGTGAATGCCGGGTTGACGTATTGTATGAATCCGTCGCGGCCGGTAATGATAACGGCATCGGCGGTTTGTTCCACTACACTGGAAAGCTGGCGCACGGTATCTTCCGCTTCTTTACGAGCGATAACACTTTCCACTGTTTGCGGCAATATCGTCAGGTAATTCCGTTCAGGATCTTTAATAAGGTAATCGTAGGCTCCCATTTTCATGGCATTAACAGCGATATGTTCATCTCCACTGCCGGTAACGAAGATTACTGGGGTACCTTGTGAGTTTGGCATCAACTCAATACCGGTACCATCTCCGAGCATAAAGTCTACTAATATTAGATCATAGCTGTGGTGCTCCAGCTTTTCACGCGCTTCAGCCAGACTGGTTGCGGAATCCAAGCTATAGGGAAGATTTTGAGTGCGAACCAGCCGCACTACCGCCATCCGGTCGATTTCGTCGTCATCTACCAACAGAATACGGATATTCTTCACTTCTCTCTCATTCTTCCGGGTGCGGAAGTTGGCACAAGCTCCAATAGAGCTCGAGTGTGCGGACAGCTTCGACGAATTTATCAAATTCAACCGGCTTGATAATGTACCCGGCGACGCCAAGATCATAGCTTTCCATTCTGTCATTTTCCATTTTAGAAGTGGTGAGTACGACGACTGGAATGCCGCGCAGTAATCCTAAGGGACGCGCAGCGCGGAGGAACTCGATGCCGTTCATAACCGGCATATTGAGATCCAGCAGAATAATGCCGGGGCGCGGATTGGCTTCTTTGTTGGCGTATGCCCCCCCGTGCCGAAGATAAGCCAAAGCTTCTTCCCCGTTTCCCACCACTTTAAGTGTATTGAGTATCTTGTTTTCTTTGAAAGCGCGTTTGACGGTCTTTACATCCACCACGTCGTCTTCTACCAGCAGTATCGGAAGATTGTCGATCACAGGTTCTTCTCCTTCAGGTGTTTGTTCAGGTGTTGGGTTAAAATTCGTTCCGTATCATCACGATCAATTGCCGGGGTTTTTGGAATGGTGAAATAAAACTGGCTTCCTTCGCCCACGGCGCTTTTTAGCCATATAGAGCCATCATTCGTCTCTACAATTTTCTTCACCAATGTAAGCCCGATGCCGGTCGATTCCAGTTCATCGCGTGATTTAAGGCTCTGGAATATTTTAAATATCCGCTCATGGTGCTTTTCATCTATTCCCTGCCCGGTATCGCTTACGCAGAACTCCCATAGTGCATCGGCATCGCGGCAGGAGATGATGATTTCACCACTCGGTTTTCCCATATGTTTTATGGCGTTGCTAATGAGGTTTTGGAACAATTGTTCTAAATGGGTTCTATCATAAATGACGTTTGGCAGTGTTCCTTTAATGTGAACTTTAATATTATCCGGAGGAGCGAGTGAATCTATAATAACGCTAACAATGCGTTGAGTATCAAGGTTGAGGCGTTCCGGTTTCAGCCGCCCCAAACGTGAATATCGCAAAATTCCTTCGATCAGTGCGTTCATCCTTTTGGTGCGCCCCAACAGAAGTGACAGGTTTTCACGCCCTTCATCATCGAGCTTATTGCCGTTGTCGAGTGAGATCCACTCGGCAAGCGAGCTGATGGCGCGCAGTGGCGCTTTTAGATCATGAGATACGATATAGGCAAATTCTTTAAGCTCTTCGTTTGTTCGGTTAAGGGCTTCGATGAAGGCTTCGCGTTCCGTTTCGCGTTCTTTCCTTTCCGAGACATCTTCCATTATGAAAATGGCCCCGCGTTGCGGTTCGGAAGGATCAATGGCAGTGGCAATAATGCGAGCCCAATACATTGACCCATTTTTGTGTTTCATTGGTTGTTCAACTTCATATGTTTCACCGCGCGACAGAACGGCATTCGACTGTATCCCGCTGTTCCGGGAGTCCTGCTCGGACAGATACAACACGTCGGTAAGCTGGCCCCTCAACTCCTGTTCAGTATAACCGGTTATTGAACAAAGCGCGTTATTCAACCATTGCATTTTACGGCTCACCAATAACGCGATGCCGATGGGTGAGGTCTGCAGGATTATTTGTTGCTCCATCATCAGCTGGACAATTTTGTCCTCCATTTTCTTGCGTTCGGACAGGTTTACAAAAATGCTCAGGCTTTGCAGGGGCCGGCCACTTTCCGGGTCAAGCGATACCGGTACCATCTCGACAAGCATATGTATCTTTCCGCCCAGACGGTGGTTGATCTCAACATCGTAAGAACCACGTTCTCCCGCGCGCCTCCGCAATAGCTCGTCAGCAAATATCTTGGCATTTTCTTCGTCCACCAACATCGAGTCAAAAATGCTGCGTCCTACAATATCCAGCTTGCCATATCCCAGCATCTCAACCATGGCGGTATTGACACGCTCGGTGACTATTTTCACGCCGATTTCCTTGTGCCATCGGTAACAAGGGTCGCGTATTTCATCATCAGGCCGCAACGCGACAAAATTGATGACCCAAGCGCCGATGGGCGCCTTCTCCACAAGATTCATGTTATAGCGGGATAATTCTTCCAGACGGCGCAGATAGGATGTTTTTTCTGCTTCGGCGAGCTTTTCTATAGTGATGTCATCCATCACCGAGACAAAGTTTATTATATTGCCGTTGCCATCACGAACAGGTGTAATGCGGGAGGATGCATAATACGTATTACCGTCTTTGTGACGGTTGATTATCTCACCTTCCCATATTTCTCCGCGTTTTAGCACATCCCATATATTTCGGTAAAAAGCGTCATCATGTTTGCCGCTTTTAAGGATTGACGGGTTATTGCCTACCACGTCATCCCATGAATAGCCGGTTATCCAGTAAAAGGCAGGGTTGACATATTCGATGACTCCGTTGGCATCGGTCATCATGATGGCATCCTTTCCCTGCTCAATAGCTGTTGCGAAACGAACGAGGTCCTGTTCATTCCGTTGCAATTCAGAGACGTGCCGCAGGGTCGGTCGGTAAAAAAAGAAATAGAGAACCGGTAATACGGCGAAAACGAGAATGGTCGCGTCGACAATTGAACCGGAAAGACCGTTCAGGTCTACAAAATGTGATAACCGCTCCATGATGCCCACTTCCACCGTGAAGATGGTAATGGTGATAAAGAAGATCAAGCGTACCGGGTTTTTATAGGATGTGTCTGTGACCTGTTCTTTGATATCACGGAATGTTTTCATGCACCTTCTGGCCAGCCTTCCCCTTGTTCCAATCTATTGAGTTCTTATCTTATCAGATGCGCGGGAAGGGCGATAAGGCGGAATTTATCGATACGAGCCGGGATTCGCTGCTGTTCAACCGAACATGATCTCCATTTCCTTTAGCTCTTTTATGCGGTCTCGGCATTCAGCCGCCCGCTCAAATTGCAGCGCCTTGGCTTGGTCGGCCATTTCAGCCTCCAATTTCTTTATTGTATCCGCGATCTCTTCAAGGCTAAGGTAGGCTTGTTTTTTCTCTGCCACCATCGGCATGTCGTCGGCATGCGCAGACATCGTTTCGTAAATACGTTTTTGAATGGATTGGGGTGAAATCCCATGTTTTGCGTTGTACGCGATTTGTATCTTTCTGCGGCGTTCCATTTCTGCCAGCGCCCGTTGCATTGAGCCGGTTATCCTGTCGGCGTAAAGGATCACCGACCCATTGAGGTTGCGCGCGGCGCGGCCCGCTGTTTGGATAAGGGATGTCTCGGAACGGAGGAAGCCTTCTTTGTCGGCGTCCAGTATGGCCACAAGCGAGACTTCAGGGAGATCCAAGCCTTCCCGCAACAGGTTGATTCCGATCAGGGCGTCAAATTCTCCCAAGCGCAACTCCCGCAGAATTTCGGTCCGTTCCAGGGTTTCGATGTCAGAGTGGAGATATTTCGCCCGGATGCCCGCGGCAGTGAAGTACTCGGTCAAATCTTCCGCGAACCTTTTCGTAAGCGTAGTCACCAGGGTCCGTTCATTACGCGAGGCCCGCTGTTTTACCTCATGGATCAGGTCGTCAACTTGACCGTTGACGGGCCGGATGACGGCCGCGGGATCGATAAGACCGGTGGGACGTATCACTAATTGGGTTACAAGGCCGTCCGATTTTTCCAGCTCGTATGGCCCGGGAGTGGCGGAAACATATATCCGCTGTTTTGGATCCTTTTCGAATTCCGAGAAGTTTAGCGGCCGGTTGTCCAAGGCCGAGGGGAGGCGGAAGCCGTATTTTACGAGGGTCTCCTTGCGCGATCGGTCGCCGGCGTACATGCCACGCAATTGGGGCACCGACACGTGACTTTCGTCGATAATCAAGAGTGCGTCAGGAGGGAAATAATCAAGGAGGGTAGGGGGCGCTTCGCCCGGCTTGCGCCCCGTGAGGTAACGGCTGTAATTCTCGATGCCGTTGCAGTAGCCGGTCTCTTTCATCATTTCCAGATCGAACATGGTCCGCTGTTCCAGCCGTTGTGCCTCCACGAGACGGTTGTTGCTTTGATGCTCGCCGACCGCGCGAATCAGTTCGCGCCGGATCTCCTCCCGCGCCTGATCCATGCGTTGCTGCGTCACTACATAGTGGCTGCCGGGGTAGACGGGGGCCGCCCGAAGTTTTTGAATCACTCTGCCGGTCAACGGGTCGATGCGGGAGATCGAGTCTATTTCATCGCCGAAGAATTCGATGCGAAGGCCCTCATCGCTTTCGTATATTGGGATGATCTCGACAATATCGCCGTTGACGCGGAAAGTGCCTCGGCGGAAGTCGATATTGTTCCGCTCGTAACGCATCTCCACCAGCTTGTCCACCAGTTCATCACGGCTGATTTTCTGACCCGTTTCTACGCGGGTAAGCATGGCGTAATACGCTTCGGGCGATCCAATGCCATAAATGCAGGAGACTGATGCAACGATCAATGTATCAGGCCGCTCCAGCAGGCTCCGGGTGGCCGAATGCCGCATTTTGTCGATTTCGTCGTTGATGGCAGAATCTTTTTCTATGAATGTATCGCTTTGGGGGATATAAGCTTCCGGCTGGTAGTAGTCGTAGTAGGAAACAAAATATTCCACCGCGTTTTCCGGAAAAAAGAATTTGAATTCGTGATAGAGCTGTGCGGCAAGTGTTTTGTTTGGGGCAAAGACCAGCGTTGGTTTTTGTACCAGTTCAATCACGTTGGCAAGAGTAAAGGTTTTTCCGCTGCCGGTGACGCCCAGAAGCGTCTGATGCGATACGTTGTTCTTAATGTTGGCGGCCAGTTTTTTTATGGCGGCAGGCTGATCCCCTTTTGGACGGAACTCGGAATGCAGCTTGAACTTCATCTGCATATTATAGCAAAGGGACGGGTGAACGCTGTCAGGGGCAGTATTTAAATGGCATCTTTAACGTATGAGGCAAGGTATTTCTTCCAGCTTTTTATGAAACTGTCCGGCACGGTGGGGGGGTGATTCGAAAAAGTTATGAATTTGGGGACGTACGGCTTCCGGATCAACCGCATCCCGGTGTCACCAATTAAGCGATTACCCTTCTTTAAGTTGCACTGCTTACATGCCGCCACCACATTCAACCAGCTGCTACCGCCGCCCAACGAGCGGGGGATGATGTGATCAACCGTCATTTCATTATCTGATTGGCCGCAATATTGGCAGGTCCGCCTGTCTCTGCGGAGAATGTTCTTTTTGCTGAATGCCACCATTCCCCAATTGGGGATGCGAACATGCCTTTTGAGGCGGATAACCGTGGGGCAGGCCATTTGACCGCTAAAGGAGTGGAGCACGACGCCGTCGCTTTCAATTTGTTCAGCACGTTCCGCCAGCAACATGCTCACCGCTCGCCGCGCTGGACAGAAATGCAGCGGTTCGTACGTGTTGTTCAGCACCAGAACTTTTAGCCGTTCAATCATCGTGATGAGTATTTTCCCCTTAAAAGAGCCATATCACCATGCAGAATTGTATTTTGGAGCGCCGCGCCTGTCAATCTCGAAGGGAATGGCCGGAGCGGGAGACGTTAT
>JAKAGL010000089.1 GCA_021815535.1 bacterium | reverse complement strand
CGCGGGCCGCTTCCACCGCCGCGTTCAGGGCCAGCAGATTGGTCTGGAACGCGATCTCGTCGATGACCTTGATGATCTTGGAGATCTCGCCGGACGAGGCCTCGATCTGCTTCATGGCGTTCACCATGTCGCCCATGGAAGCCACGCCGGAGGTAACCAACACGCTGCTTTCTTCCATCATTTTGTTCGCCACCTGGGCGCTGGCGGCATTCTTTTCGGTCATGCTGGATATCTCTTCCAACGACGCCGACGTTTCCTCCAACGCCGCTGCCTGCTCGGTCGCACCCGATGCAAGAGACTGGCTGGCCGTCGAGATCTGGCCGGAAGCGGAAGCCACCTGCGCGCTGCCATCCCCAAGGGCCTCTATGATACGGTCTATCGGGTTGGTGATCGAGCGGGTGATGGTCATACCGAGGACAATGCCCAATACCAGGCCGATGCCCAGCAACGCCCATTCCATGACCATGAGGTCCCGGTTGGCATCGTGAGCCGAGGCGGTATCCCGCGCCATCAATTCCTGCTGGTTGGCGATCATCGCGGAAAGTATCTCTTTTATTTTAAATGCCGTGGGCGCCGCCTTGGTTCCCAATACCTCATTCACCTTGGCGCTCTCAGCCCCTTCCTCCACCAGCTTTTCAACCTGGTTCTGGTAATCGCGGAATTCTTCCATCAGCCGCTGGGCTTCCTTCAGCCGTTCGATGTTTTGTGCGTTTGTCCACCCCGCGGCCAATTCCTTTATTTTTGCTTGATGCTCATCGATAGTCTTCCAAGCGGTAGCGCGCTCTTCCTTGAACTTCGGCGCTTTGAGAATAATAAACCCCCGCAATGCCGCCAAGGAGTGGTTCACGCCATTAATGAGGTTGGTGCTGGTATTGACGGTAGGTGCGCGCAGATTGATAACCCGGTCGGTCACCTCCTGGGTATTCTTGATTGATGTCATGGTAATCCCGACAACTATCGTTTGCAGGATAACCATCAGAGCAAACCCGAGCCCCATCTTGAATCCAAGCGACTTGTCTTTAAACATCGACTACCCTTTCCATCCCTTAAAAAGCGGATCATTAACCTTTTGGTAAAATTGTAATCTTTTGAAACCCAAAGATTGTACCATTTTTTCCTTACATAAAGAACTTCCATGGCCGCCAACGGACAACCATTCAGCGAAACGGCGCGGCATTCTTCGCGGGCATAACCCGAAAAACTTGACATATTACACCGTCTCACATAGCATTTTATTAACGGATGCAATGTTCAGCATAAGTCATCTGGCGAACGCCGGTTTAACTATGTGGTCTCCCGAACGGATAGGCTTTCGGCGCCGGCCAGATCAAGCCGTTAACACGCAGTCATCAGAGGCGGCCTTTTGAAGAACAGCACAGCTTCTTCGGGAAATGCCAAGGCTTCAGGTACCTGTCTTTCGGAGCACGCCTGATATGGAACGGAAAGCCACCCAGATAACGGCGCAGATTCAACGCCTGTCGCATATCGGCATTGCCCTTTCAGCCGAGCACGACCTGGACAAGTTGCTTGAAATGATCGTGGATGAGGCGCGGCAGTTCACGTTTGCCGATGCGGGAACGCTTTACATACTGGAGAACAACCACCTCCAGTTCAAAATACTCCAAAACGACACGTTCAAAACAAGGATGGGGGGCGCATCGGGCACCGAACTGGTCCTTCCTCCCGTGCCGCTGTCAAAAGACAACGTATCGGCGTATGTTGCGCTTACCTCGAAAACGGTGAACATACCGGATGTTTATCACGCGGAAGGATTCGATTTTACCGGGCCGCGCAAATACGACCAGGCCACAGGGTACCGGTCGAAATCGATGCTGGTGGTCCCGATGACAAACCAGGAAAACGAAACGATCGGGGTGCTTCAGCTTTTGAATGCCAAGGCCACCGAAACGGGTGAAGTCATCCCGTTCGACACCGAGTTTGAGGAACTTACCAAATCGCTGGCATCGCAGGCGGCGGTCGCCATCACAAACGCCAAGCTGTTGCACGACATGGAAAACCTGTTCGATTCATTCGTTACCGTCATGGCGACCGCGATAGACGAACGTTCCCCGTATACCGGAGGCCACATCAGGAACGTGGCGGAACTGGGCATTATGGTGTGTGAAGCGCTCAATGCGGTCAAAGATGGAAAATACGCCGACATCTATTTTTCCAAGGAACAGCTCAAGGAGATGAAGATCGCCGGCTGGATGCACGATATCGGCAAGATAACCACTCCCGTGCATGTGGTGGACAAAGCCACGAAGCTGGAGACGATCATTGACCGTATCGCGATGGTGCGCAACCGGTTTCAGATGATCGAAAAAATAGTGCAGTGCGAATGGCTTGAACGCAAGGTGGCGATGATGCGCGCCGGGGCGCCGGAGGCTGAGATCGCCGCCGGAGAGGCGGCGGTGAATGAACAGGTGGCAAACCTGCGGGCCGACATGGAATTCATCGCCACTTCGAATAAAGGGGGCGAGTTCATGGACGACGCCAAAGTGGACCGGATAAAAGAGATCGGTTCCCGCACCTACGCGGTGAATGGCGCCAGCGAGCCGTATCTCACCGAAGATGAGGTTTTAAACTTGACCATACGGAAAGGGACGCTGCTTCCTTCCGAACTGAAAATAATGCGTGATCATATCGTTCTGACCATAAAGATGCTGGAAAAGATACCGTTCACGAAAAAACTGGCCCATGTCACCGAGTTCGCCGGCGCGCACCATGAATGTTTGGACGGTTCTGGCTACCCGAAGGGACTGACCGGAGATCAAATCCCGCTGGAAGGGCGCATCCTGATGCTTGTCGACATTTTTGAGGCCCTTACCGCCGTTGACCGGCCCTACAAAAAACCGATGCCTATTGAAACAGCGCTCAGCATCTTAAAGATGGAAGCCGACAAGGGAAAACTGGATAAGGATCTGCTGGATCTTTTCATGAAGGCGGACATACACGGACAGTTCAGGAAAAAATTCCCGGTGCCGCCCGGCACGTATGACAACCCGCCCAAAGAAAAAAAATAGGCTCAACCGGTTTCGGTCAAGAGGCGCGCGCGGCGTCGGCGATTTTCGGCAGGCGTTCCAGAAGGTAATCGACATCCTGTCCGGTATTGAAAATACCGATGCTGATGCGAAGCGACCCTTGGATAACATTCCGCGGAATTCCCATCGCCACCAGCACGTGCGACGGCTCGGCCGAGCCGGAGGCGCAAGCCGAACCGGTGGAAAGGGCGATTCCCTGCGTATCGCACTGGATGAGAAGAGTCTCCCCTTCCGCCCCCTCGATGCTGATATTGAGGGTGCCCGGCAACCGCTGCTCCGGATGGCCGTTGAGCCGCACGGAGGAAATTTTTTCCATGATGCCCTTCTGCAGGCGGTTGCGCAGCGCGGTGATCTTTTTAGCATCTTCAGCCAAGCCCTTCCGGGCCAGTTCGCACGCCGTTCCCAACCCCACGATGCCCGCCACGTTCTCGGTTCCCGCGCGCATGCCGCGCTCGTGGTGGCCGCCGGTGATTAGCGGATGTATCTTCACTCCTTTGCGGATGTAGAGCAACCCCATCCCCTTGGGGGCGTACAGCTTGTGCGCGGACATTGAAAGCATGTCCACGCCCAGTTCGTTCACGTCGATCGGTATCTTCCCGGCGCTTTGAGCGGCGTCGCAATGCATCAGCGCGCCGCGCGCGCGGACCGCATCGGCGATCCGCCGCACCGGCTGGATGGAGCCGGTTTCGTTGTTGGCGTGCATCACCGAAACGACCGCGGTGGTGCTGTCAAGTGCCGCGGCCATTTCGGCGGAATCAACCACGCCGTAGCGGTCCACCCCCACCACCGTTTGACAATACCCGTTTTGGGCGAGGTATCCGGCGGTGGAAAGCACCGCCGGGTGCTCAATGTCGCTGGTCACCACGCGCCATGATGCGCCGCGCGGTTTGGCGAAAGCGGCCCCTTTTAGCGCGGTGTTGTCCGATTCGCTGCCGCCGCCACAGAAATAAACCTCCTCCGGCTTCGCGCCGATGAGGGCGGCGGCCTTTTCGCGCGCTTCCTCTATGCGGGTGCGGACGGAACGGCCAAACCAATGGCCGCTGCTGGGATTGCCATAGTGTTCGCGAAGGTAGGGCAACATCGCCTCCACCACCTCGGGACGCAATTGCGTGGTCGCGTTGTTATCGAGATATACGCGCCGGAATTCCTGCGGATATCCGTCCATCCCCTTTTCCCTGCGCTCCAAATGCGGCATCACATCCGCATGGCGGCAAGCCGCTCATCGCTGATGGCGAATACCCGCATGACCTCTTTTCCACCGCCGGTGGCAGTGCCGACTTCCACCTCGACTTCGGCCCCGGCGGGGGCATCGCTGTAACGGGCTGCTATCATGCAGGCGGTGGCGGTGACGCCGTTTTCATGCGCCCCCTGAATCACCACGCACGGCCCCTTGTGGTCTTTCACCCAAATAACGGTGTCGTTTTCCTGGATCATTTTCAGGAGTTTTTCGTTTTCGTCGTTGTTGCGCCCCACGATCACCTTGGCGGTATCGGAAACCCTGAAATGCCGACCCACCCGCAACAGTCGGGTTTCCTTGACGGTCGTATCCGAGGTGTGGCCCAGCAGGTCGCGCATTTTCACCGCGAACTGCTGGTCGGTCAGCAGACAGCCACCGGACGAGCAGAGGTTCTCCTCATCGATGCCAAGTTCGCGCCCGACTTCCACCTGGGGTTTCCGTGACCGGCCCGAAATGGCGAGCATCTCCTCACGGTTGATCCATCCTTCTTTCTCGGGAATGGTCGGCTCCAGAAGCGCGGCGGAAAGCGGCCGGACGATAAGCCCCTTCAGGCCGGCTTCCCGCTCGATAATGGCGAGCCGGTCCCGCTTTTGAGACATCGGCCGCTGGCTCAGCACCTCGCCGGTGAAGATGAATTTGGCCCCCATTTCTTCCATAACCTTTTTGGTTTGCGAGAACATCATAATGCGGCAGTCGACGCACGGGTTAAGCCCCTGGCCAAAGCCGTGTTTTGGGGCGCGAAGCATTTCGATGTACTCCTCCCCCATGAACAGTGTTTTGATCGGCAGCCCCATCTCCTCGGCGATGCGGTGAGCGGTGCTTTTGCAGCTGTCGGCCTGTTTCTTGGTGCAGTTGCAGAACGGGCTCATGAAATTGAGTACCGTCACGTCATAGCCCAGCTTCACCATCAGCCTGACCGCGATATTACTGTCCAACCCCCCGGAAAGGAGGCCGAGACATTTTATGTTTTTCCTGTCCATGATGCTCCTGTCAAATGTATTGCGTGTCAGAACTTAACTTTAACATCTATAAACGCGTCTTTTTTCACGCGGCGCAGCCAATCCTCGCGGACGGCCACCATCATTTCCCCAAACAGCTTGTTCTCAATCTCGCCCCGCACCTTTTCAAAAGGGGCCGCTACGGCGGGCAGTTTTTCTTTCACCAAGATGAGATGATAACCGAACGGCGATTTTACCGGCGCGCTGACCACGCCCGGCTCCAGGGCAAACGCGACATCCTCAAATTCCTTCACCATTTCCCCTTGAACGACATCTCCCAGATCGCCTCCGCTATCGCGCGAGGGGTCGTCAGAAAACTCTTTTGCCGCCTGGGCAAAATCAAGCCCCGCTACGATCTTGTCCCGCAGGTCGGAGATTTCGTTATACGCCTTTTGCCAATCGGCCTCGGTTCCTTTTTTTGATACGAATTTGAGGATGTGTGAAACGCGGACGCTCCGGCGGCCGGCGAATTCCTCTGGATGCTGTTCGTAATATTCTCGGGCGGCCTCTTCGGGGATTTTTACCTGGTTCCGCACTTCATTGGCAAGCACCTTGCGGGCGAGCAACTGGTCTTTAAGCATCACGCGGTAGCGTGGCATATCGAGCCCGGACCGGGCGAGCAGCGTATCAATATCCGCTCCTTGGGTTTCCACCCGCTTTTTCGTCTCGTTCACGGCCTGGTCAATCTCGAATTCAGAAACCTTGTACTCTTCTTTCTCCTTGCCGAACTGGATAAACAGCTTTTCCTCGATAATGCTGTCGAGCGCGCGGCGCGAAAGGGCCGCCCCCGTCAATCCCTCATCGGCCCCCGTGGCGTGCATCTGGAACTGGCGCTCCTTCACCTCGCTCAGGAGGATGATCTCGCCGTTCACCTCGGCCGCTATGCTGTCGATAAGCTCTTCCGTGGCCCGCGCCGCCACCGGCATGGCCAGCAGAAAAACCAGCAGCGCTAAAGCCGGGCCAAACGGTCGGAATATATTTTTATGTGCGCCGCTTTTTTTATTTCCTGAAACCATTCTTCAAATTTCCTTTCCAGCCGTTCCTGGAATAAACGTTTATGGATGCCATCCTTTACCTCGTCAAACGTCAACAGCCGCGGTTTGGACAATTCCGTGACCTTCAGGACATGAAACCCGTAAGGGGATTCGATTACCTTGCTTACCTCGTTCACCTTCAACCGAAAGATCACTTCATCCAGCTCTTTGGGCATCTGCCCCTTCCCGATAAATCCCAGATCGCCCCCGTTGACGGCCTCCGGACTTTTGCTAACGCTTTTGGCCACATCCTCGAACTTTTTCCCCGCGGCCAGATCCATCCGGGCCCGGTCTGCATCGATATATGAGGTGCACAGAATATGAAATACATGCGCCTGTGTATCCCGGCGGAATTCATCGGTATGTGCATCATAATAATCCTTCAGCTCGGCGTCGGTCAGTTGAACCATCGGCGCGACTTTCTGCCTCAAAAGGCGTTCGACGAGAAGGTTCTGTTTTACGCTCGCCTTCCACTCATCGTAGGTCAACCCCTGTTCCTGCAGGATCACCTGCAGCCGGGCGGGGGAATTTCCCTTCAGCATCGACTGCACTTCCTCTTCTTCCATTTCGGGGGTGACCTTGATACCCGCCTTCTCGGCCTCCTGTGTCAGCAATGTGTCCCGCACCAGATTATCCATCAGGCCGTTACGCAATTCCTTTTCGACCCCTTCATCCTTCCCCGCGGGTATCTTCACCCGCTTCTTGAAACTGGCATATTCCAGAAGAAAACGGTCTCCCATGATTTTGGCGCCGTTCACTTCGGCCACCACTTCACGGGCAGGAACATTCTCCTCCTCATCCTTGTTACAGGCGGCCAAGGAGACCATCGCCAGCAAAATAAGCGGAATCAGCACTTTTAATTGGATACGCATAAGAGAGATAGTTTAAGCCATATCTCCACCGGGGGCAAGAATGGTTGCTACGCACCACCCAACAGTGGCACAATGCCCGTCATGGATACGGCACTCTTTTACGCGGTCAATCACGGGCTGGAAAACCCTTTCTTCAATATTTTCATGCCGTTGCTGAGCCGCTACCCTAACTGGATACCGATATTCCTGGGAATTTTCGGCTACTTCATTTACCGCGATAAAAAGAGGGGCATCTTCTTTTTCCTGCTTGTTGTTGTGGCCGTTACGGCAAGCGATTTTATCTGCTCGGGCGTTTTGAAAAAGATTTTTGCCACGCCGCGCCCCTGTCTTTCCCTGCCCGATGTTCATTTACTGGCCGGCTGTTCGAATTCCGGCAGCTTCCCCTCTTCGCACGCAGCCAATTCCGCCGCCATCGCCACCATGCTGGGGTTATATGACCGGCGCTTCTGGTGGTTTGGCATCCCGGCCGCGCTTCTGGTCTGCATCTCCCGCCTTTATCTGGGAGTGCATTACCCGTCCGATGTGGCGGGCGGAGCGCTGGTGGGAGCCGCTGTTGCGTATGGGGTGATGCGTCTTTCCGGCATGGCGGAAAAAAACCGGCCGCTGCGCAATAACGTTGCGGCAGTCTTTCCTATACAGTAAAATCCGCCGATGAACATTATCGAACGCGGCCGCGCCATCGTATCGATCGAGCGCGACGCGCTGACGGATATTGCCGCCAATATCGACGCCAATTTCGTTGCGGCGGTGGAGCTGATCCTCGCCTCACCCGGCCGGGTGGTGGTCACCGGTATGGGAAAAAGCGGCCACATCGGCCAGAAGATTGCCTCCACCATGGCCTCCGTCGGCACGGCCGCGTTCTTCGTCCATCCCGCCGAGGCGATTCACGGCGACCTCGGCATGATAGCGCGGGATGACGTGGTGCTGGCGATATCGAACTCAGGCGAAACGGAAGAGATCGTCCGGCTGATTCCGGTCATTAAACGCTTCGGCCTGAAGCTGATCGCGCTCTGCGGAAAAAAGGAATCAACGCTTGGCCGCGGCGCCGACATCTGGCTAAACGCGGGCGTCAAGGTGGAAGCCTGCCCGTGGGACATTGTGCCCACCTCCTCCACCACCGCGGTACTGGCCCTCGGCGATGCGCTGGCGCTGGTGCTGATGGAGAAAAAAGGGTTCAATAAAAATGATTTCGCCAACTTCCACCCCGGCGGCTCGCTGGGGCGCGGCCTGCTGGTGCGCGTAGAAGACCTGATGCACACGGGCGATAAGCTGCCGGTGGTCTCCCCCGGCA
>JAKAGL010000088.1 GCA_021815535.1 bacterium | reverse complement strand
GCGATCCTGCTATTCTCCGAATATTATTGGCTCGACCCGCAATCGATCACGGACGAAGCCGCTGACGACGTGAAGAAATATTATGGCGAGCCTGGCCTCGTCATGCTGATCGAGTCGCTCGGCATCCGCTATGTGGCATCTTCGGTACGAGAAGCCGGTTTCGAGGTAATAGAGATATTCTTTGAGGATTTCAAGCGTAACGAATTCCAATACCCGAAGCCTAACGATCTTGACTCGCTCATCCGCCTGCTGCGCGACAAGGGTGTGAACGTGGTGGGCATTTCGCTGCGCTCCTCATATGCAAAGCTGGCTGAAATTGTCACCCGCGAAATCCATGCACGGTTGGCCCTGCCGGTCATCTGGGGTTCCACACATCCGACCATTATGCCGGATCAATGCATCGGTATCTGCGATGCGCTTTGCCGCGGCGAGGGGGAAGAGTCCATTGCGGAGCTGATGCGCCGGTTGCGGGACGGAAAAGATATTTCGTCCATCCCAGGTCTCTGGTTCCGGAAAGCCGACGGCACGGTCATCAAGAACGAAATCGGCCCTTACGTAGACCTTGATACCATCCCCGACCCTGATTTCGGCGCACCCGGGAAATATTACAGTAAAGACGGCATCTGGCGCGAAGGGGACCCCCAAAAAAACGAGGGAGCGTTTATCGCGATATCGTCCCGCGGCTGCCCGCATTGCTGCACATTCTGCACAAACACATTCTTCCTGCAGGCAAATCCAAAATACCTTCGCATCAGAAGCGTTGACCGGATTATTGCCGAAATAAGACGGGCACGAGAGGTGATGCCCGGCATTAAACGCGTGAAGTTCTATGATGATCTTTTTGCCACCAACAAAAAATGGACCGATGAATTTGTGGTGAAATACCCACGGGAGGTGGGGTTGCCTTTCGATGCGCTGCTGAATCCACAGCACGTCACCGAAACGCTCGTTGATAAGCTTAAGCAGGCCGGTATGACCTTGGTGGAGATGGGTATACAAAACGGCAGCGAACGGGTCTCCAATGAACTTTATGACCGGCGGCTCGGCAACGACAAACTCCGCAAAGCGGTCCGCATTCTGCATGAAAGCGGCCTGCGGGTGCACTATGACCTTATCATCGACAACCCGCTTGAAACAAGCCAGGATAAACGCGACTGCTTTGAATTCATGCTGGATATTCCCCGCCCCTATTCGCTTTTTATCCTTTCGCTCACGCATTTTCCCGGAACGCCGCTCACTGAACGTTTGCTGGCCGAAGGAAAGATCACGAAGGATCAAGTGGAAGGATACACAGATAAATCGCTTTTCCAGTGGGAAGTAAGCCTTACCCATGAACGCCCGGCCGAGGATAAATTCTGGCTGGCTCTGCTGTCGTTGCTCACCAAGGACTTTGTGCCCAAAAGCCTGATCCGCTGGTTTTCACACCAGACGTTTTTAATGAAACACCCTTCCCCGCTAGTCGCGTTTGCCTGGCTTGCAAATGTCCTCAAAATGGCTGGACTCGCGGTAACCATGTACCGCGAAGGGTCGCTCACCTGGCAGATGGTGCGCCGCCATGCGAATATCCGGCGTCTCGCCGTCAAGTAATCTGTTCATACTTCATACCCGGAAAATTCGCACGCCATCATATTGCGCGGGTGTGATAGCATTTTCTGCATGATCAAGGAAACGTCGCGCGAACACATCAATTTCGGCGGTGCGCGCGCCATTCCGCGTGAAACCGGCATTGGCTTTGTATTGATTATCCTCGTTGGCCTAGCTCTGCGCCTATATGGGCTTGGGGTTCAGGATCTTCGATACAGCGAAGCGGCCGCCTATTTGACCGGCACCGCAGGGTTTGCGCCACTTGATCCACAACTCTATGGCGACAATCCCCCTTTGTATTACGATCTCATATATTTCTGGACACGCCTTCACGAATCGATCTGGTTCGCCCGCTTGTTTGAAGCATTATGCGGCACCGCCGTCATTGGCGCGGTATATGCGCTCACCTTGCGCGTGGCAGGGAACAAAGCGGCCTTGTTCGCCGCATTCATCCAGGCCGCGTCTCCTTTTGCCATCTTTCATTCACGCGAGGCGGGAGCCGATGCTTTCGCCCAACTGCTCACCGTTCTTGCCCTGATGTCATTTGAACGTTACCTTGAGACCGGCAGCACCCGCAGTGCGCTCGCCGCCCTCACCGCGCAACTGCTGGCAGCATTTTCCTCTTATGCGGCGCTACCGCTGATACCGGCAATGCTGATCGCCGTATATGTCAACCGCAACAATCAGCGTGGCATTTGGGGAGAATGGTTGGCCTTGCAGGGGATATTCTTAACGCCGGTTGCATTATGGATTTATAGCGTATTTGAAGGCCGCCTTGTCACGGCCATGGAGAATCTGAACTTCTTCCCCTCCAACCCCGACATTCATGTAATTATAGCCTTCCTTAATACTCTGGCGTATGGGTATTTTTTGCAGCACATCACCGCGTGGTTTCTGATGTTGCCGCTTGCCGTGCTGGCTTTAGCCGGAATAGCCGTCTCCGCGGGGCGGCGGTTGTTTATTTACTTTTTCGTACCCCTGCTTTTAATGACCGCCTTCATAAATGGCTTTTTATCGCCACGCCACCTGTTCGTATTTACCCCCGTCCTTGCCGTCTTGGCGGGAGCCGGTTTTGCTGTTCTCAATTTTACTTCATTCCGCGCCATTGCCGTTATATGGGTATCGGCCGGACTTGTAGCCGGCTCAATTGGCTACTACACCAACGACCTCCTTGCCGCTTCGCCGAATGCTGTCCGCAAGGAGTTTTCCCGCACCGTGAATTATCTTTATCCCCGGTTAAGCCCGGGTGGAACGCTGTATCATGCCGGAGAAATCTCAACCGCTCCTATGGCCGCTCTTCAACCCAACCGGTGGCATCAGCAATGGCTCATGCCCGATAGCCATCTGCCACGCCTTGAAATGACTTCAGGCATGATTGCCCCGCGGCCTTACGGCAATGGACCTGTATATCCGGCCTGGGTTATTTTTTCCTCGGCTGGCACACAACCGTTCCGCGATATGGAACCCGCCGCTGTGCGTTATCAGATCGAACGCTCAGCCACGCCGGCAGAAATGGCACATTTTAAAGGGATCGCCGCAGTCCGCTATATTCCTTACGAAACCGGCTATCTGGATAGGATCGAGGACGAAAGCGGCGGCACTCATCTTTTAAGGAATCGGCAGACAGGTGAAGACTTCCCAGCAAACTACAGGTCACTTCGCCCCTTTTTTACGGGAACGGTCCTCAGCCTCACACCCGGTGGCGAATTGGAAGTGAACTCTTCCTATCGGGAAGCGGTCTTGGCCCTTACGGTAATTGACGGCTATCCGCTGCTTCCCGGTCCAAAAGTCGGCGAGAAATTCACTTTCGCGTCCGATGGCTATGCAAACAGTTTTTGTTTCAAAACGACGGTATCCCCGCAACAGACAGCCGTGCTGCCCCTCACCACCGCGGCGCCAGCAGGCTATTACCGTATTTTTGCCCGCGTTATGTGCGGCTCTCAAGGTGGGGCGTTGCAGGCATTTGCCGACCAACAGGAAGTGACGGCCCATCCCGTCATTCTCGACGCCTCCCAAACCACCTTGCAGTGGCTGAATCTGGGAGCTGTTTCGTACGACGGACTCAATTCTTTATCAATTCATGTCACCTCTCCCGATGGTCAATCGGCAACGGCGGGAATTCAATCGGTTTTTCTGATTCCCGTTGATGGCGGAAAACTTTACCGTAAATATTTTACCACTCATAAAGGGGAACCGTTTCACCTGGTTCTGCCGCGAACCGGTCTTCCTTTAACCGCATTCCTATCCGATGATACCCGCGGGGAACTTCTCTCCGTATCCCTAGCCCGTTAAAGAACAGCCTGCTCAATGAAAAAAGCTGGTTATCGACGGTAGCATGGAGGTAAACTATACCGCTATGAAGCTAATGATTGCCACAGTAATGGCCTGCCTGCTGTTAACCGCCTGTGCTTCGGATGAACATAAACGGGAAATGGAATGGTTTAACGACGGAAATTCATTTTTCGCCAAAGAACGGTTTGAACCAAGCCAGAAAGCATTTCAGCGGGTGTTGGATGAGGCTCCGGACAGCCCGTTTCGCATCCACGCGTTGATCGGCTCAGCCGATGCGTATTACATGGATAAGGAATATATCGCTTCCGCGCCCGTCTACGCCCGCTTCGTGGAGCTTTATCCACAGGATGAGCTTACCCCGCAAGCACTTTTTTACGAAGGAATGAGTTATTACCGGGATATGGTGCCGGTAAAAAAAGATCAAAGCAATGCCCAGAAGGCGCTGGACGTTTTCAAAGAGTTTGTACAGAAATATCCAATGCACTTTGCCGTTCCATTTGTCCTTGATAAGATTTCCAAACTTAATGACCGCTTGATGGAAAAGGAATATGACATCGCCCTTTTCTATTTCAATACCACCGCCTATGTCTCATGCTTGGACCGCGTGGACAACCTGCTGAAAACATGGCCCGAAACCCGATTTAAGGCAGATGCGCTCCTGCTGAAAGGAAAATCATACCTTGCTGAGCAAGCTTATGATAAAGCTAAAGCCGTGCTGAGCCAGCTGGTGGCTGATTTTCCGGCCACCCCGGCAGGTCTGGAGGCCGCCTCACTCCTCAAAGCCCAACCCTAAGACATCGCAAGCTTTCATTTTTAGTGTCTCGGCTTTATAATAAAAAGAAGAAGAGATATAAGCTTTGAGGTGAAGTATGCCAGTAAGCGGAGTGGTCAGTACGCCTGCCCCAAAGATTGAAACGTCGACCAAGAGCATGGCGAAGGAAAGTCAGGTCGCGGAAGATAACAAAGCAAATATCCGCGCCAAGGAAGAAAAGACCAGCCAAGCTAACAAACAGTTGTCAGAAATAGGCACCAACGTCAACATTGCCGTGTAGCATCAGTTCTTCCGACCCCTGACTCAGTCAATACAATCATGCGGCTTCGGCAAACCGGCGATACGGGTACCTTGCTTGGCCGGGCCGTGTGGAAATAACTCATAAAGGTATGTGCGGCTCGATTTTTCCTTACCGTACTTTTTTTCCAATTCTTTCATAAGTATCTTCACCATCGGCGAAATTGCATACTCTTTATAGAACCAGCGGAGAAAAAGAATAATCTCCCAGTGCGGTCCGCTCAGCTCGCCAATCCCCTCGGATTTTGCAAGGTAACGTGCCACATCGTCGTTCCACTGATTGAGATCGAGCAGATACCCTTCATCGGTCGTTTCGTATTTCACCCCGTTCAGACTAAAATGCGGCATATTTCCTCCTTGTGACTTTTATGCGTTCATTATACGTCCGAACCCCTAATTGTGCCGTACCCCTAAGGGGATCGCTTGGTTCAAACAAAGCCGGGTGAAGATAACCGCCAACAATACAGGCCGCTTCATTTCCCCAATGAAAGATGAACCTGATGCTGGAAAAGATGGGCTGAAGGAGACGCCTTACGAATAAGGAAATAACGCGCCCCATCCTTAAGGATTTCTGCGGGAAGAGGATGGCTAAGAAAATAATGCATACCGGTACCGAATCCGTAAGCTCCGCTATTGCGGATCGCTATTACGTCCCCCGCGCGCAAGGGGGGCAAACGCACCGGCAGGTCGCTTTGATCCAGCGTGGTGCAAAGCGGACCGCCCAATATCTGCGGGACCGGCTTTCCGTTTTTCCCCCGTACCAATTCGGCGGGAAACTCGCGGCTTATGCGAAATGGAAAAAGTGCATGGTGTATTCCCCCATCGGTAAGGGCGAAACTGGTTCCGCGCATTTCCTTCACCCCCTGCACGGTCATCACATAGGCCCCGCACGGGCCCATCAGCCACCGCCCCGGTTCTATCTGGAATGTGGCTTGTGACAAGTGTCCATCCCGGGCCGCTTCTGCCGCCAATCGCTTGAGGCCGACGGCGAATTTCTTCAGATCAAATTCCCTGTCCCCTTCTTTGTAGGGAATTCCCAAGCCGCCGCCAAAGTTTACATATATCGGCCAAAAATCGTGGGCCCGGCTGATCGACGCCATGTGGCGCAGAAAAGTCTCCGCGCCTCTGATCCATGCCGCCGGAGTCTTGATCTGAGTTCCCATATACATGTGAAAACCGCAGAAAATAACGTTGCGGAATGCTTGCCGGCCCGCCAACAGACGGGCCGCCTCTGCTGGGGAAAAACCAAATTTGTCTTTTCCACCGGTCATCACCCGTCCCGCTTTTTGCGGAGCCATATGCACATCCATGTTGACCCGGAGTGCCACATTAACCCGCCGCCCAAGCTTATCCAGCGCGGCAAGTTCATCCATCGTTTCGGCGTGCACCATCCGCACGCCGTACCGCTTGACCAGCGCCAACTCCCGCTCTGTCTTCACTGGCCCGGAAAGGACAATGTTTTCCGACTTGAATCCGGCTCGACGGCAGGCAAGCATCTCGCCCGCACTTGCACATTCGGCAACAGCCCCCGCCATACGGTATATTTTAAGCACCGATACATTTGGATTCGCCTTGGCGGCGAAAAAAAGGTTCCAACCGCGCGGCAACGCCATTTTCAAGGCCGCATAACGGCCACGGATAGCGTGGGCATCGTAACAGTAGAAAGGAGTGGCCGCCAATCGAGCCGCTTTAACAAGATCGGATATGGCCGGAGCTATGGGTTTAACCACCGTGGCGAATTACCGCATGAACGGCCCTATCCAGGGCGCGACCTGATTTAAATGAATTGGGAGAATATACGTTCTCATTAGCTTGATCCAATTTCAGCATCATTTTTTTCGTCTCCCTCGGCACCAAGGAAAATTTACCCGATACCCAGATTAATAGCAATGGCCGAGGCCTGTTGCACAAATCCAAATACAAAATAAATCCACGTTTTATAAGGACTAAATACTTGCAATGTGCGGCTCTAGGTCTTAATTATATCGTGTCGATTGATGAAAGCGCCTTAACAGGCGAACGTTTGACGAAAATATGGGCAGAGCTCGTCCCTTTTGCAACTCTGTTACCAACAACTATGGAGACTCTCCGGCAATGAGCGATGAAATAAAAGTAAAAGTCATGGATAAGCGCCACTGGGTTAATCCTGAAGCGCTTACAAAGGATACCAATGAAGAGATTGACCTCAAACGCCATCCCCATCTCGTTGCACAATTGGAAAAACAGATGGCAGAAAACGACCTTAAACTGAAAGAATACATCGCCGCCTACAAGCAGAAGATGGCAGAAAACGATGAGTTCCGCGCACGACTGCAAAAGGATGTTGATAAACGCGTGGACACCGCCGCCGCCGGTTTTTTCCGCGATACTTTGCCACTGATGGATCAGATTGATATGGCGCTTTCCGCCGCCGAAAGAACCCACGATATCCACACATTGATAACAGGACTGAAAATGATACAATCCGGCTTCGTTCGCACTTTTACCGATTTCGGCCTTATCGAGATTGAATGCGAAGGACAACCGTTCAATCCCGCCGAAGCCGAAGCTGTGCAGATGATGCCGGTGAACGACCAGAAAAAAGACAACGTTGTGATCGAAGTAGTTCAACCCGGCTTCAAAATGAAGGAGATGCTGATACGGCCCGCGAAAGTGATCGTCGGAAAATACAGCGAGTTTTAACCAAATGACAAAACGCGATTTTTATGAAGTTCTGGGTGTTGAACGCGGCGCGCCAAAAGAAGAAATAAAAAAAGCCTACCGCAAGGCGGCCATGAAATATCACCCGGATAAGAATCCGGGCGACAAAGAGGCCGAGGAAAAATTCAAGGAAGCCGCAGAAGCCTACGAAGTGCTTCACGATGACCAAAAACGGCAGGTATATGACCGCTATGGACACGAGGGGATACGCGGTACCGGTTTCAGCGGGTTCCAGGGCGCCGAAGATATTTTCTCCAGCTTTGGCGATATCTTTGGCGACCTGTTTGGTGGCGGTTTTGGGCGTCGCGAGCGGGGACGCGGCGCTGACCTGAGGTATGACCTCACGCTAACGCTGGAAGAGGCGGCAACGGGGCTGGAAAAAATCATAAACATTCAAAAACACGTTATTTGTGCATCCTGCCACGGCACCAAGACCGAGCCGGGCACTCATCCCGCTACCTGCCCCACATGCGGCGGCGCTGGACAGGTGAGGCGTCAGGCCGGCTTCTTTGCCATCCAGACGCCGTGCAGCACCTGTCAGGGAACCGGACAAATCATAAAAAATCCATGTAAAAAATGCAAAGGCTCCGGCAAACAGCTGGAGAAAAAAGAACTGAAGGTACGAATCCCCGCCGGGATAGATGATGGACAGCATCTACGGCTCGTCGGTGAAGGGGAACCGGGAAGCATGGGAATGCCGGATGGCGATCTCTATGTTGTCATAGAAGTGGAAAAACATGATAGGTACGAGCGGCACGGTGACGACCTTGCCACGCGTGTGGGCATCAGTTTCACGATGGCGGCATTAGGCGCCGAATTGGAAGTGCCCACTATTTTTGGAACCACCGTAA
>JAKAGL010000087.1 GCA_021815535.1 bacterium | reverse complement strand
TGTTATTTCCCATTCCTGGGCGGATTTTATGATAAAATTCGGCGGTGGTTAAAATCATGATATGGGATTTTCAGGCATTCTTTGATGTGGAGCTGTTACAGGCTTTATTAATGATCTCCTGCTTGGTATGCATTGCCGGCGTTGCTGTCAAACGATTCAAGGTTACAGCCAAACGGTTTATTGTGTTGGTATTAACCTGCGTAGCGCAGCGGGAATCACCCCTTTCTTGTGCCCCCTGGGGAAGTTGTTCCATTCTTTCTTCCGGTCCCTGACTGTTTCCTGCGACTCCTTGGTTTTGATTTGAAATAATTAAGCGCGTCCTTCGCTTCTCAAAGCATGGCCAGCGGCGGTTTTGGTGGGTCAGAGGCGTTAATTGACTGTAGAAAGTTGTGGCTATGAAGCATGTTAACGGACTTGGGTGCGGTGGCGGGGCCAACGCAGAGGGGTTTTATCAAAATTCAAAAATAAAATCTAAATCATATTCTGTGGGGGAACGGTTATGAAGAACTTGAGTCTTGCGGGGAAAATGTCATTGGTGTTCGCCATTCTTATCCTCGTTTCGGTCATTATCGCTGTAGTTGGTATAAATCGGATGGGGGCCGTCTACGACAAGGTTGAATACAACGCGGATATTTCGGAAAAACTCGCGTTAACGTATGACATTCAGATGGGGATGACCGACGTCATACGGACAGAGAAGAACTTCATCATCGAGTATAATGCCGCCAATAACGCTGAATGGGTCAAAAAGCGGGATGAGCATTATGGGGAATACAAAGATGCCATCAAGAAAATAGAGGCGATCTCGACCCCGGAGGCCAAGAAGCAGTGGGAAGACCTCGACGTTAAGTTCGACAACTATTATGAAGGGGCGAAAATAGTATTCAATCTTCTTGCCGACGTCGATACCAATATCATCGTATCAAACGACACTTCCCCCCGGGCGCAGAAAATGCGGATCGATTTTATGAAGGCGATTCACCAGTCCCTGGATGACAATACGGTGCGGGTAAAAAAAGCCGAGGATGTTCAGGACGCTCTTGTTGAACACTATAAAAAACAGAAAGAAGATGCCAAAACCCAGGCGGCCGCAGACTATTCCCGTACCAAGATGATCGTTACCCTTTCCTCCGTTATCGGCATTCTCGCCGGCATTGCACTGGCCGTTATCATTCTGCGTTCCGTCATCTCCAGCATATCAAAGGTGATGGACGGCCTCACCAGCGGTGCGGATCAGGTGTCTTCCGCATCAAGCCAGCTTTCGGAGACCAGCCAGCAGATGGCGGAGGGGGCCAGCGAGCAGGCCGCCTCGATCGAGGAGACATCGTCGTCACTCGAGGAAATTTCCTCCATGACAAAGCACAATGCCGATAACGCAAATGTGGTGAACGGGATTATGGTCGAGAGCAAAAAGGCCACCGATACCGGCGTGGCGGAAATGAAGAACATGATAGCCGCAATGGGAGAGATCAAAAAGGCGTCCGACGATATTGCAAAGATCATCAAGACGATCGAAGAGATTGCTTTCCAGACCAATTTGCTGGCTCTTAACGCGGCCGTGGAAGCGGCCCGCGCGGGCGAGGCGGGGAAAGGATTTGCCGTGGTGGCGGAAGAAGTGCGCAATCTGGCGCAGCGTGCCGCGGCCGCTTCAAAGGACATTTCCGGGCTTATTCAGAACGCGGTAGAGAAGACCAATGCCGGAAATTCCATAACGGAACGCGTCGCCAAATCGCTCGACGAGATCGCTATTCAGATCAAGAAGGCGGGGGATCTTGCGGCCGAAGTAGCATCGGCCTCCAATGAACAGGCGCAGGGTGTTGAGCAGATCAATAAAGCCGTAACCCAGATGGATGCCGTGACGCAGGCCAACGCGGCGGGGGCAGAGGAGGCTGCATCGTCCAGCGAAGAGCTTTCGGCTCAAGCGGAGATACTGACCAATTTCGTGAGCGAGCTTGGAGAGATAGTTTATGGTGCAGGCCAGGCAACCAATAAAGACAACGAGCACAAACAGAAGGCTGTGCCGAAAAAAGCAGAAAAGCATTTTGGAAAGGTTGCCCATGCGCCGCTGATGGCAAAACCGAAAGGGTTGCCCAAACCGAAGGCGGAAATGCGGAAACCGGCATCAGAGTCCAGAACAGCAAAAACAATAAGGGCTGACGAGGTTATTCCGTTCGGGGATGAGGGAATGGACGACTTCTGATACCGGCAGGGGCCCATCTTGTCTCTAAAAAGTACGGCTCCTCTTCTATTGAAACAACGTGTCCCGGCTGGAAGTGCGGCTCTTCCAGCCGCATTACAGTTTCCATTTTAAAATTCCGCCAGCATGTCCGTGTCTAACAAATTTATGTAATATGGCCCACCCTCACCTAGTTGCTGAATGGGATCGGGCCGCAGTTTGCTTTGATTGGTATAAATGGGGAAAATATCTTCAAATGGCGTGCAAACAAAGAATGAGTTTGTTCCAGATGGTTGGGAAAACTCAAGTCCGGGCGTCTTCGGCCATGAATGCTTGATGTTTAGAAAAGGAAAAATATGATTGTTTTGGCGGTCTTGGCCGTCTTTTGCATCACCCTGTTTTTTACGGGGATTTTCCGCGCCCATGCCCTGGAAAAAGGCATTGTCGATGTGCCGGGCACCCGCACTTCCCACACCGTTCCCACTCCAAGGGGCGGAGGGGTGGTCTTTGTAGCCGTCACCCTTATCGCCAGTGCCGTCTTTTACCGGTACAGCCTCATTTCAAGGGTCGAATTCATACTGGTGGCTTGTTCTTTTCTGATGGCAACTATTGGGGTTGCGGATGATTATTTGAAATTACGAAACATCTTTCGATTCATTGCTCAATTAATTATCGCGGTTTTATTCCTCGCATTGAGCCACGTACCTGAAACACTTTCTCTTGCGCCTCTTTTTGTACGCCTGGGAGTTTTCGCGTGGCCTTTAACCGTCTTATATATAGTCTGGTCCGTCAACCTGTTCAATTTTATGGACGGTCTTGATGCGTTCGCTTCCCTGGAGGCCATCGTTATATTTTCCGCGCTGGGGATGTTAGGGACCATCGTTGGTGTATCCAATTTCCCGGTTCTTATGATAATTCTTGTCGCGTCGATGGCAGGCTTCCTCAAATGGAACTTTCCGCCCGCCAAAATATTCATGGGTGATGGGGGAAGTTATTTTCTTGGGTTTATGATTGCGGGAGCCGCGCTTGTTGCGGACACTACGTATGGCATTCCGTTCATAGTTGCCCTTATGCTCTATGGCCTTTTCTGGTTTGATGCCACCATCACCCTCATCCGGAGGATATTTATCGGGCAGAAATGGTACATGCCCCACAAAAGCCATGCCTACCAGCGGTTACACCAGGCGGGGTTTTCCCATCTGGAGGTTGCCGGTTATGCATCGCTGGTTAATGTGGCGTTGGCGTTTTTAGCGGCGTTCGGATTCTTTTATCCGCGATACCAGCTGGTTTTGTTTGCAATTGCCCTCCTGCTTCTCACGATCCTTTACCTGCTGGTTGAGCGGATCAAGCCATTAAGGCCATAACCTGATTCCGCGATGCCGTTTCGCGACTGTTATCACAGGCTTAAAAAGTGTAGGATGCCGGTGATGCCCCTTAAGTTTGAGGATATTGAGGCGATATATTGTGTATGCCCTCAGCAACGACAGACAGGTATATGAAAGTAGATTTTTACCGGCACAACCTGGATGATGCATGTATTGCTTCGCTTGTCGGGGCTACAAAGCAGATCTTTATTTCAACCGGGCCTAAAACCCAGGAGTTCGAGGCCGCCTTCGCCGTATACCTTGGTGTGCCTCATGCGGTAGGCACCATGAGTTGCACCCATTCTCTCTACCTTGCGTGGCGCGCTTTAAAAGTTGGCGTGGGGGATGAGGTCATCGTTCCCGCCATGACGTTTGTGGCCACTATCGAAGCGCTGATGCTGACCGGGGCCGCGCCGGTTTTCACCGATGTCGACCTACGCTCGGGAATTCTTGATCCCGCCGCTGTTGAGGAAAAAATCACCCCACGCACCAAAGCTATTTGTCCCGTACATCTGTATGGGACCATGGCGCCGATGGACCGCTTTCGGGCGATTGCGGATAAACATGCGCTTCTGCTGGTCGAGGATTCCGCGCATTGTGTTGAGGGGAGAGGCCCCGGCTTTGCCCCCGGCGCACTCTCCGATGCCGCGGCTTTTTCTTTCTATGCCACAAAAAACATAACCTGCGGTGAAGGGGGGGCCGTGGCTACCCGCCATGCCGAAGTAGCCCACAAGCTAAAGCTTTTGCGCAACCATGGCATTAATAGGACGGCGATAGAACGGTTCAACGACAAGGTATCGGGCTACGATGTGGAGGAGTCCGGGTTCAAGTCGAACATGTATGACCTTCAGGCGGCATTGCTTATTCCGCAGTTGGCGAAGATCGATGTGAATTATGCGCGGCGTGCGGCCATTGTTCAAAGTTATAACGATGCCTTCAAAGATGCGGGACTCATTCTGCCGTACGTGCCGCCGGGCCACAAGAGCGCCCTGCATCTGTATACCGTGCGCCTGCCCGATGAACAAAAAAGGGATAAATTCATGGTGGCGTTAACGGCGCAAGGGGTCGGATGTACAGTCAATTACCGTCCGCTCTCCTCGCTGACTTTTTTCCACACACAACTCGGCATGCGTGATGAGGATTATCCCCATGCCACCGCCATTGGCGCCACAACGGTATCGCTTCCGCTTTATCCAAATCTTACCGACGATGAAGTGGCATATGTAATCGATTCGGTACGGAAAACCGCCCGGAACGTATTGTAGATTCCGCTCCGAAAGCCGGGATTGGGCGCCGACGGCAGTTGTTGTCCGTTCCAGGGATTCGAAAGTTTTTAAAAAGCGGAGGTGATGAATCCTTCCTGAAAAATATGCCTCTAAGCCCGCAGTGAAACTACACGCCAACAATTAATGGGAATACCTGGGAATGTCAATACTCGATACCATCAGCTGGCCTTTTTTGATATTGTTTGCCGCCGCGATGGCGCTTGCCCCCTGGCCGATGGGGCCGGAACCGCATCTTGTCGAAAAGATACGGATGCTTGCCAACGGTACGCTTCGAAAACCGATAGACATATTTGATCTTTTGCTGCATAGCGCTCCGCTAGTCGTCATCCTCATAAAGGGATGGAAGGATTTCGGGCCGAATTAAAAGATCCGTCCGTGCGGTGGCATTTACGCCCGCTGTCTAAATAATTTCCTTTTAGTGGCACAAGCCAGTATAGAATCTTCCCATGTGCGCATGGAATGAAGACCAGAAAAAGGGGTTGTTTGTCCTATTTGAAGGAATTGATGGGGCAGGAAAAACAACTCAAGCGAGAAAACTAGAAGAGCGTCTTTATGGTATGGGGCATCATCCGCTGTACCTCAAAGAACCGACCAACGGCCCGTGGGGTCAAAAAATACGTCAGATAGCAACGCATGGTCGGGATGGCGTCACCCGTGAGGAGGAACTCTCCTATTTCATTAACGATCGCGAGGAAGACAGCAAGCAGAACATCATTCCGGCCCTCAAGGCGGGAAAAATTGTGGTGATGGACCGCTACATCCCCAGTAACATGGCCTATCAGGGGGCGCTGGGTTTCGACGTTAAGGTCATTGCCGAGAAGAACCGTCATTTTCCCCAGCCGGATATCACTTTCTTCCTCGACATCAATCCGGAAGAGGGGCTGAAACGGGTGGAAGTCCGGGGTGGGGCGAACGTCGGCTACGAAAAAATCGGGTTTTTGAAAGAGGTCTACCGTATATTTAACGGTCCCGGCTTTGAGAGTTTGATACGCATCGATGCCCGGCAAGGAATTGATGCGGTCAGCGGCAAGATATGGGAACGTGTATCATCTTTGCTTAAAGAACGGAACCTGTAGCCTGTTTTCTGCCGCAGCTTATTTCTTCGCGCGCGTGTAGTTGGCATAGGCAGGGAGCCACATAAGATCGCGGATCACTTTCTCCGGGTCTGCACCGTGGGCCGATCCTGCCACGCCATCGGCTATCGCCCGTTTGTAAACGGCCACCGCCACCCTGTGTGAAACCTCAAAGATGTCCTGCACCGGGGGATAAATGATTCGTGAGGCCAGCCGCTCTTCTGTTACGCAGGCGGCCAGGGCATGAGCCGCGGCGGTCATCATGCCATCGGTGATCTTGCACGCTTTTGCAACCAGGGTTCCCAGCCCCAGACCGGGAAAAATAAAGGCGTTGTTCCCTTGGCCCACTTCCATTTCCCGTCCATTCACCATAACGGAGCCGAACGGGGATCCGGACGCGACAATCGCCTTGCCGTTGGTTTGCTGAAGAACTTTTCGGGGATCAGTTTCTGATTTTGATGTGGGATTTGAAAGGGTGAAAATGAGCGGTTCGGGATCGTTGGCCGTCATCAGGTTAATGATCTGCTCATTAAAGGCGCCGGTCTGTCCCGAAACGCCGATGAGAACATTGATCTTGGCGTGACGGATGGTTTCTGCCATCGTTAACTCGTAAACGTTATCGCGCACCCAGCCGCCGGTGATCCTCTCCGGTTTGGCGAATTCCTTCTTGTATTCTTCAAGTCCCTCCCGCTCCGCCATGACAAGTCCGGCGCTGTCCACCAGGAACACATGGTCGCAGGCCTCTTCATGGCTTAGGCCGGCGTTTTTCAATCCATCGCGTATTTGCCGGGCGATGCCGCCGCCGGCGGCCCCCGCACCGTAAATCAGATAACGATGGTCCCGCAGGGTTTTTCTCTTTATTTTCATCGCGCTGAGGATGCCTCCCAGCACCACCGCGCCGGTTCCCTGCACGTCGTCGTTAAATGAGGGGAGGGTGTCGCGGTACTTGTCCATATTGGTAAAGGCGTTTTGTTTGGCAAAGTCCTCCCACTGCAGGACGGCGTTGGGAAAATTATTTTTCACCTGTTCCACAAAATTTTCGATAAAGACGGAGTATTCATTGCCGGTAAGCCGCCAGTGGCGGCGTCCCAGATAGAGCGGATCGGCAAGAAGCGTACGGTTGTCGGTTCCCACATCGAGAGTGATTGGCAGGCAGGCCGACGGGTGAATGCCGGCCGCCACGGTGTACAGCGAAAGCTTGCCGATGGGGATAGCCATGCCGCCGACCCCTTGGTCGCCGATGCCCAATATCGCTTGACTGTCGGTGACGACGATGATCTCAATATCCGTGGAAGGCAGGTGTTTGGCCATTTCCCCCATATTGAAGACGTTATCGGGGGTTATGAACAACCCGCGCGCGTTGCGGTAAATATGTCCGTGCCTTTCGACGGCCTCCCCGACGGTAGGGGTATACACAATTGGCAACATCTCGCGGATATTCTGGCGCAGCATCGCATAAAAGAGTGTTTCGTTGCGGTCCTGCAGTGAACGGAGATAGATGTACTTCGAAATGTTGCTGGAACAGGCCTGGTAGCTTTCCATGGTGCGGGTAAGCTGTTCCCCCAAGGTGGAGATGTGCGGTGGCAACAGGCCGATGAGGCCGAAAACCTCCTGCTCTTGTAAAGAGAAGGCAGTTCCTTTATTCAGCAAAGGATTGTGGATGATTTCCTGCCCATATTTATCGACCTCAACCGTGTAATCACCATTCGGGCCCAGGCGGGGCTTATAGGGCATGCTCATTTGTCATTCCTTGTATGTGTGAGGGGCATCTCGCTTCAGGGATTTTTGGCGCCCGGGGAGGGCTGGGCGAGCGAGGTTGCTCTACGGTTGCAGGTTGTGGCCGGCGCGGTTTGCGTACTTCGCCCGGCGCGGGATGTTCATCATTAATCTGTTGTGTGACGATAGTTTTTTGTTGGGGGGTGTTCTGTTTTGATTTTTTTGCGGGGGCCGGTGCCGTCTTGCTGGCGGCCGCTGTCTTCGGTGTCATGTCCGTCGTGGTGCCACTCAGGTGTACGTTGCCATCATCTTGAGAAGTGCTGGTGCCGCTGATATGGATGCCGCTTTGGGCGCCACTGATAGCAACCTTCTTTTCCTTCGCGAGGCCCAAACCGGGAACAAGCATTATGAGCGCGACAGGAAGAATGAGAATCGTTTTCATGTAGTTCTTCCGTCATTATGCGCCGGAGATGGTTGACGATGCCGCCGGCCCGCTTCTTCTATGATCTGCCCAACATCGAGAATCAAGGCTACGCGACCATCCCCCATGATAGTGGCGCCTGAAATGCCGGGCGCGTCTTTCAGCATTTCACCGAGATTCTTTATCACCACTTGCTGTTGCCGTTTGAGATCGCGGACCATGAGGCCGAGGCGTTTTTCGGCGAGACCGACCACCACGATAAAAATAGAATCCCGGCGAGTACGGCCCGCACCCTTAAAGGATTTTTCCGTTGATATCTCGGGAAGGGCCGGAGGGATCGTTTTGCGTAAGGGCTTGCGGTCCAGCATGAACAATTTGTCCAGCCGGGCAAGCGGCAGAACGGTGTCGCGCAGTGTTATCATTTCCCGTCCATTCACCATTCGAATATCCTCGGCGGTTATACGGATCGACTCCGCTACCGATGAAAGGGGAATGGCGAAAGTTTCTTCCCGCACGCCGACA
>JAKAGL010000086.1 GCA_021815535.1 bacterium | reverse complement strand
TCCCCCACCTTCCATCCGTGGATCTCCTTGAAGCGGGCCAATACCACGATCAGCAACCCCAACTGCGCAAGGTAGAAAAAGAAGATGGCCACAAGGAACATCAGGAACGATGCCTTGTACTCCATCCGCGACTGTATGGAGCGCATGGCGAGCGCCAGGTATATCTTCAGGGTTTCCATCAGCCCCCCTGTATCACCAGGCGGTCTTTTCCCGCGTTCCACGCCAGCAGGCTTGCCGCCCCCATGATGAAAACCCATACCGCCTGTTCGCCGAGCATGATGAGCGCCCGTTCCGGCGTGGCGTGCCCCACCAAAATGGCGGCGGGGGTATAGAAGATGTGCTGGAACGGAAGCAAAGTAAGGAACGGTTTCATGAACGGCGGGAAGAGGTCGACCGGTATCACGCTTCCTCCCAGCAGGTTAAGCAGGCCGTATTTCATCAGTTGGAAAGGAAAGACCTCGATGACCCAGAAGGCGATCAGCCCGAAGAGGTAGTTGAGCATGAAAAGGATGAGGTAGCCCATCACCAGCGAAAGCGCGCCAAACGCCATGCCCTGCGCGGTGAAGGGAATGTTCAGCTTGAAAAGGAAAATGGAAAAGATGAGTATCGGCACCCCCCGCGCAGCGGTATGGAAGGCGGAGAAGCCGATGCACTGGGCCAGGTTCATCATGAAGAACGAGACGGGGCGGATCAGGTCGGTGGCGATGGAGCCATCGCGCACTTTTTGCGCTATGGTGGTGTCGTCCATCGAGAACGAGATGCGTATCACCATCGCCACCACGGCGTATCCCGTGAGGCTGGCGGCGGTGAAGTTCCCCACGCTGGCTCCCTGCGCATAGAGCGCCCGCCAGAGCGCGGTGAAGATGAAGATGTACAGAAAGCCGTTGAGCACCGCCATGAAGTAATCGAAGCGGTACGTGATCTCTTTCTGGAACGACACGGCGGCGAATTTGCCGAATACCGTATGGTTCATTCCGCCGCCTTTTCTCCCTGCGCAAACGCCGGAAGCGCCGCCGTCTTTTCGTAGATGGAGCGGACGATGAGTTCCACCGACGGTTCGCGCACCGAAAGGTCTTTCACCGGGTACAGGCTGGCCAGTTTGCCGATGGCCAACGCCAGCCCGGACGAGCCGTTGGCGTGCCGCAGCCACATCTTTTTTCCGTCGCGCCGTATCGGCTCCAACTCCGGCACCAGCGGCAGTGCGGCCACTTCGCGCTCGAAATCGACCTCGATGATCTTGTCGTGCGGGAATTTCTTTTTCAGCTCGTCGGTGGGGCCGTCGTGCACGATGCGCCCCTTGTCCAGGATGATGATCCGTTTGCAGAGTTGCTCGATGTCGTTCATGTCGTGCGTGGTGAGGATGATGGTGGTGCCGTCCTTTGCGTTGAGTTCCCGCAGGAACGAGCGGATGTTCTCTTTCGCCAGCACGTCGAGGCCGATGGTCGGCTCGTCAAGAAACAGCACCGCGGGGCGGTGAATGAGCGAGGCGGCGATGTCGCACCGCATCCGCTGGCCCAGCGAGAGCTTGCGCACCGGCATTTCCAGCAACCCGTCCAGCCCCAGTCCTTTCGAGAGGTGCGCCATGGAGGCGTCGAAATCCCCCTTCGATACGCGGTAGATGACGCGCAGGATCTCGAAACTCTCGCGCACCGGCAGGTCCCACCACAACTGCGTCCGTTGCCCAAAAACCACGCCGATGTTCTTGCTGTTCTCCCGCCGGTTCTCGTACGGCACCACACCGTTTACCCGGGCCACCCCGCCGGAGGGGACGAGGATACCGGTGAGCATTTTTATGGTGGTGCTTTTCCCCGCGCCGTTCTCGCCGACGTAACCGGCGAATTCTCCCTGCCCGATGTTAAAGCTGATATTTTCCACGGCGTGGATGATCCGTTTCTTGGTGCTGAACAGCGCTTTTACCGCGCCCAGCAGCCCTTTGCCCGATTCGTTCACCGTAAAGGTCTTGACGAGGTTTTGCGCTTCGATGGTGTATGCCATTACCAAATGATACCGCAATTTGCCGCCGGTTGCCCTGTGGACAATAGCGGCTTACAATATATGTATGGCAACAGATAGTGTAGCAAGAGCACAAGCGGCAGGCGGGGTGTACCCTCCGAGGAAGAGAGGCGAAACGCCTCCCGGCAACGAATCTGCCGGCCCTTCGGGCAAGGAGGCAGTCAACGCCGGCGCGACCGGCAAGGCGGTGGATAACCGCAAAAAAGGGCCGGCCGAAGCCGGCATGAACGGCAAGGGCGAAAAAATCAACGCGCTGGCCTGAGCGGCGCGGAGCAGCATTACCGTGGCCGATAACCTCACCCAGCCCGTGACGGGCTACCGCTATTCGCTTGATCCCTTTCTTCTGGCGGAATTTGTGTCGGCCTGTTTGCCCCCGGCCAAAGTCATCCGCACCATCGATCTCGGAACCGGTAACGGCATCCTCGCGGCGCTGTTGGCGAAATGCTATCCCGTCTCATCGTTTGTCGGCATCGACATCAGGAAAGACGGCCTTGCCCACGCGCGCGGCAACGCGCCGCATGCCCTTTTTATCAACGCCGACATCCGCACGGCGGCAAATCTGTTCCCGCCCGGCTCGTTCGGCCTTGCCGTGAGCAACCCGCCATACCGCAGAGCGGAGGATGGCCGGATGAATCCGGATGGCGGCAAGGCGGTTTCGCGGCACGAGGTGGCGCTGACGCTGGAACAGCTTGTCGCCGCCGCATATCACCTGCTGCGCGACGGCGGGGTCTTTTGCCTTGTTCACCTGGCCGAGCGGAGCGCCGAGCTGATGCACGCATTGCATGAGCGGGGCTTTGCCCCCCGCACGGTGCAGTACGTTCACAGCCGCGCGGGGGACAACGCGTTTTTGGTGATGGTGGAAGCGGTCAAAGGGGGGCGGAACCGCGTCATCGTGAAGGCCCCGTTCGTGGTGTACGGAACCGACGGCGGGTATACCGGCGCGATGAACGCCGTGTACGGAAAATTCGATGCTCTCTGACGCACAACCGCGCCTGCTTATCATCGGCGGTCCCACCGGCGCGGGGAAAAGCGCCATCGCGGTGGAAACGGCGCGCCTGCTGGATGGCGAGATCGTAAGCGCAGATTCGGTACAGCTTTACCGTCATTGCGATATCGGCAGCGCCAAGCCGGATGCGGCGATGCGCCGCGCCGTGCCGCACCATTTGATAGACGTGGCGGAGCCGGACCGGCCGTTCACGCTGGCCGATTTCCGCGCCGCTGCCGCCGATGCCATCGACGGCATTGTGGCGCGCGGCAAAACCCCGATCGTCTGCGGCGGCACCGGGCTGTACATCAAGGCATTGCTGGAGGGGCTGCAAGGCGGCGCGCAATCCGACCCGTCGTTACGGCAGGAGCTTTTGCTGATGCCGTTGCCGCAACTCTACGCCCGTTTGAGGTCGCTGGATTCGGCCCGTGCCGCCGTGTTGCATCCCAATGACCGGCACCGCATCCTGCGCGGCGTTGAAAACGCCCTGTTGCCGAAAAACAACGCCCCCCCCACGCCTTCCGCATATAATTTTGTTTTCTTTATCATCGCCGCGCCGCGCGGTATCATTTACCGAAGAATCGAAGAGCGGGTGGATGCCATGCTGGCAGGCGGCCTTTTGGACGAAACCAAGGCGTTGCTTGCGCGGTATCCGGCGGATTGCAAGCCGCTGATGAGCGTCGGTTACCGGCAGGCGGTGATGCATCTGCGCGGCGAACTGGACGCGGATGATTTGGCGGCCGAGATAAAGAAAGCGACGCGCCACTACGCAAAGCGGCAGATCACGTGGTTCTCTTCGGTACGCGGGGGAATATGGATAAACGCCGGGGCGCCGGTAACCGGCGGTGCGGCGGCGTTCATCGCGGATTATTTTAAAGGCCAAAAAGGACGGGCAACATGAAATGGTGGGGGATACTTTTGTGCGCGGCCCTTGTGGCGTTTGCCCCGGCCGCGCGGGCGCAATCCCCGGCTGATACGGAAATGCCCGACATCCAACCCCAAACCGTTGTCCCCGGCCCGCAGGAAATCCAGATCTTTCCCAAACCGGAAGAGGCCGTACCCGCAAAACCGCCCGCCGGCCCGCATGCCACTCCGCTGGAAAAGGCGGGCCGGCTGGCGAAAAAAAAGGAATTTTTACGTGCGCTCGAGGCCATCGACGCCCTGTCAGCCATTGAGGAGGATGGGGAAAAAACGGCGCGTGCATACATCCGCGGGTTGGCCCTCAAAGAGACGCAGCAGCCCGCCGAGGCGATCCCGCTTCTTCGCGAGGCGGCCGCCGATCCGCTGTTGGGGGATTGGGCGTTGCTGAATATCATGGAAACGTACGCCGCCGGCGCCGAGCCTGCCCAGGTAATTGTGGCGGCGGATGAATTCATGGAGCGTTTCCCCTGGTCTCCCCAGCTGGAAAACGCCGTGTTGATGAAAGTACAGGCGCTGATGGATACCGGCCTGTACGCTAAGGCGGAAGCATTGCTCAAGGAACGGCCCGCAAAGGCGTGGAAGGCCCCCGAACGGATGTATCAGCTGTTGGCGCAATGCCTGGAAGCCGAGGGAAAAAATACCGAGGCCTACGCCGCCTGGGCGGAGATCTGGTTCGAGTACCCGGCCGCGCCGTTTGCGGCGCAGGCCAATATTCAAATGGACCGGCTGCGAAAAGCGGGCAACGGCGTTTTTCCAGCCTCGTCGCCCACCAGAAAACTTAACCGTGTGGCGGCGTTGATGCAAAACCGCCTGTACCGTGAAGCCATGACCTACATAAAGGCCCTTGATAAATCCGCTTTTACCGCCGGTCACCGCGCCGAGCTTTATCTGCACCTGGGGCGCGCAATGGAGCGGCTGGGGAACAAGGATGGCGCGGTGGATGCCTACAACCATGCCCTCCACGCCACCGGCACCAAATACCGCGGTGAGGCGCTCTACCGTATGGCGCGTATCAGCTGGAACCGCGACGAAAACGGCAAAACCACCGATCTGCTCAACAAGGTGCTGAAGGAACCCCCCCAGCCGGAAATCGACGCCCCCGCCGTGTACATGCTGGGGCGGCTGGATGAAAGCGCCGGGCGCCGCGCCGAGGCGATCAAAAAATTCGAGCGGGTGGCTTCGGTGTACCCTTCAACCCCTTCGGCGGAAATAGCGCTGTGGTACGCTGGATGGTATCACTATCTGGACGCCGATTACACTGCGGCGGAAAACGTATTTCAGCGGTTGGCGGACCGCGATGAAAACTCAAACGCCGCGCCGATGGCGTTGTACTGGATCATCCGCTCACGGCAGGCGAGGGGGCTGGACAGCGCCGCTCCGCTGGAACGTCTTCTTAAAAAATATCCGCTGTCGTATTACAGCCTGCTAGTGAACGGCGGCGGCATCAATTACCGGATCGTGACGGATCCCCGCCCGTCGGCCGACAGCGAGCTTTCCGAGATCGTATCCGCCCGCATCAGTGAGGGGATGGGCCTTTTCGCCCGTAAACCGGCGCTCTCCGCCAAAGGGGCGTGGGCCAATGACGCGGCCGAGGCGTGGATGCGTCTCGGCTTCACCGGCCGCGCGCGCGACCTGCTGGATATGGTGGCGGCCGAGACGCCGTGGCGCCGCGAAAACCGCACCTGGATCGCCGTTCAGTATTATGACGCCGAGTGTTTCCAGTGCGTGTTCCGCGAAGCGGATTCCATACTGAAAGAGACCCCCGAAAAGGGGTATCTCGATTTCCTGTCGCTCCTCATTTTTCCTGTCGCGCACTGGCGCTCGGTGGCGGAAGAGGCCGCCGCCAACAACATCGATCCGTTTCTCATCCTCTCGGTCATCCGGCAGGAAAGCATATTCGACCCGGAAATCGTTTCCATCGCGGACGCGCGGGGGCTGATGCAGATCATACCGCCGACCGCGGCGCGCATTGCCCGCGAATTGGGCCTGGAGTCCTTTACGGCGGATCAGCTTCAGATACCGGAGCGGAATATCGCCATTGGCGCGCGGTATCTGGCGGGCCTGGTAAAGAACGAGAAGGGGGATTTGCCGCTGGCGCTGGCAACGTACAACGCCGGCCCCAATCCGGTGGCGAAATGGAAGGGGCGTTTCCCGATGGACGATACGGCCATGTTCATAGAAAGAATCCCGTACACTGAAACGCGGGAATATGTTAAAAAAGTCCTGCGCAATTACGGTTTTTACCGGAAAGTGTATGCGGAGCAATTGTCCGGCGCGCGGGCGCAGAACACCCCTTAGGGGCGCCGGGAAAGGAAGATATGTTTGACGCCGTCATACGGAACGCCACCCTGTACGGCCTTGAAGGGGGCCGCTCCGCCGTTGCCGATCTCGGCATCAAGGATGGAAAGATCGCCAAGATCGGAGCCATAGCGGAAAAAGGCGTTCAGGAAGTGGAGGGGCGCGGCTATTGCGCTCTCCCCGGCTTCGTCGATGTCCACTCGCACTCCGACTACTATCTCCTCATCGATCCGGCCGCCGAGGGGAAACTCCGCCAAGGGGTCACCAGCGAGATCGGCGGGAACTGCGGTTACAGCTCCGCCCCCATCGGCGGCGACATCTTCCGCGTGCGGGGCGAAGCCTATAAAGAGCAGTTCGGCCTCACGCTTGATTGGCACACCTTTGACGAGTACTGGCGGCGGCTGGAACAGAAGAACAGTTCCGTCAACTATGCGGGCCTCGTGGGGTATAACACCCTGCGCGGGTCGGTGCTCGGCAGCAAGGACGTGCCTGCCGCGGGCGAGGGGAAGGAGACCATGAAGCGGATGATCCGCGAGAATATGGAGCAGGGGGCCGCGGGCATGAGCGTCGGCCTTGTGTATCCCCCGGCCTGCTTCGCCACAAAAGAGGAAATGGTTGAGATGGTGGGCGAGGTGGCGAAAGCCGGCAAGCTGTTCACCACGCACATCCGCTCCGAGGGGCCCCGTCTCGTGGAATCCATCGAAGAGGTGATCGATATTGCCCGCCGTACCGGCGTGAAGCTTCAAATATCGCACCTGAAGACCGCCGGCAAGGATAACTGGCACAAGCTGGATACCGTATTCAACATGATAGAAACCGCACGCGCCGCGGGGGTGGACATCGAATGCGACCGCTACCCCTACATCGCCAGTAACACCGGCTTGCAGGTGGTGTTGCCGGACTGGGCGTTCGATGGCGGGCGGGACGGCACCATCGCTTTCCTCAAAGACCCCGCCGCACGCAACAAAATGCGCGCCGAGATCCTCGCCAACCATCCCGAGCCGGAATATTGGGATACCGTGATGGTTTCGCAGGTCGCCACGCCGAAGAATCATGACACGCAGGGGGTGACGGTGGCGCGCGGGGCCGCCAAGGCCGGCAAAGATCCCATCGATTTCGTATTCGACCTTCTTCTCGAAGAAAAAACCGAGGTGGAAGCGATCTACTTCTGCATGAACAACACGAACATGGACCGCATTCTGACAAAGGAATACGTGATGGTCGGATCGGACGCCGGGGCGCGCTCCGTCGGCGGGCCGCTCGGCATCGGCCGTCCGCACCCCCGTACCTTCGGCACCTTCCCGCGCTTCTTCACGGAGTACGTTTTCGGGCGGAAACTCGTGACGATGGCGGAGGCGGTGATGAAAACCAGCACGTCGGCCTGCCGCCGTTTCGGTCTGGCCCGGCGCGGCGAACTGCGCGAAGGGTATTGGGCCGACATCGTGATGTTCCGCCCGGAATCGCTTGCCGATACCACCACCTACGAACATCCGCTCTCGTATCCAAAGGGTATCGACTACGTTTTCGTCAACGGCGCGCTTTCCATCAACAAAGGCGAGTATACCGGCGCACTTGCAGGCAGAGGCCTGAAAATACGTTGAACGAGCAACGGCTCTACGAGGTAAAACAGGCCACTATCGCCCTGCTGTCGGAGCGGTGGGAACAAAATTACCTGCTCAACCGCGGAGCCATCGCCGCACTGCCGGGCGCGGCAAAACTCTTTGGCCGCTTCGCGGGCGTTCCCGCCGTGCTGGCAGGGGCCGGGCCGTCTCTGGACCGGAACGTCCGCCTGCTGTCGGTGGCGCGGGGGAAGAGCGTTATCATCGCCTGCGACGCCGCGCTGAAACCGCTGGTGGCGCACGGCATTGTTCCCGATATCGTGGTGAACCTCGATCCGCAGCTCTACACCGGAAATTTTTTCGAGGGGATCGATACGAAGAACATCACCCTTGTCGCCCCCACTATCGTCCACCCCTCGATGCGCGAGCAGTGGAAGGGCCCGTTCTTTTTCTACAACAAACACGCGCCCGACATTCCGGTATTGGCCAACATATCGCTCAACCACCCGCAGGTGGGGGCGTTAATTCCGGGCGGGTCGGTGCTCTCCGTGGCGTACGATCTGGCGTTCAAAAGCGGGGCCGATCCGATAGCCTTCATCGGGCAGGACCTCGGGTATCCCGGCGGCAACGCGTATGCGTCGGGCACCCACTTCGATTCGTTCGAGGCCGAGGCGGTGTTCGACCAGCCGGGGGATGTGATCGTGGAGGAGCATGATCTTTTTGGGCGCGCGCTCAAAACGCAGAAGTCAATGGCCGTCACCAAGCAGTGGTTCGGGTGGGCCTTCACCACC
>JAKAGL010000085.1 GCA_021815535.1 bacterium | reverse complement strand
TGGCCGTATTGAATGTGAGGTATTCGGTGGCGGCTTTCATCGTTCGGCCCTTTGCGTCGCGCGCGTACTGTCTTGCCTGTTTCGCGTACTTATTTACTGTTCATTGCTGCTAAAGTGCAGAATATTACTCCCAAAAATCCGCACTGGCAATGATAATTATAGCCGTACCCGCGGAACGGCAATACCCTGAACAGGCGGCTTCACCCGATGAACCTTCTTATGCGCGGGAAGAAATCGACCATATCGATCCTGTTCTTGGTCACAAAGTCGCCGCCGCCGAACTTGAATACCGTATCCCGTATTTCCATTCCGTATTCACCGCTGATGACGATCACCGGTATGTCCTTGGTTTCAACGGCGCCCTTGATCCGTTTCAACAGCTCAAGCCCGTCCATCACCGGCATCTTGATGTCGGTGATGACCAGATCGGGCCTGACGGTTGCGATCATATCCAGCGCCGCTTCACCGTTGTCCGCCTCCAGGATGTCCGCGTTCAGCGTCAGCAGATTGTGCATCTGGAGATACCGCGAATAACGGTCGTCATCCACAATAAGTATCTTGGGGCGGACATGCGGGAGGTTGAGGCTGAAGACGCTCCCCTTGCCAGGGCCGCTGTCGACCTTCAGGTTGCCGCCGTGAAGTTCCATGATGCTTTTAACGAGCGGCAGGCCGAACCCGGTGCCGGTTTCGCCGGCGGTTCCCGTGGTGGATGTCTTTTTCTCGAACTTGAAAAGATCGTCCAGCATACTGGGATTGATGCCCGGCCCGGTATCGCGCACGCAAATGCCCGGCATGTCCCCTTCCGTGGCGGCGATGGTGATACGGTCGCCGCTTTTGCAGAACTTGATGGCGTTGGTGACAAGGTTCTGCACCGCTTCGGCCAGCAAGGTCTTGTCGCCGTAAATACGGTAGTTTGCCGGTACCGTGTTCTCTATTTCTATCCCCTTCAGCATCGCCAGGTGGGCAAAATTGGCGGTCATCATCGCGCCGAGGTATTCCGCGTCGAAGAACTGCCGGTTCAGCTTCAGTTGGCCGGTCTTGAACCGGCTGATCGTCAACAGATCCTCGATGAGATGCACCATCGCGTCTCCCGATTCCGCCGCCCTGTCCAATATCATTTTTGCCCCGTCGCTCAACGGCTCGCCGTGATCATGACGCACCAGCCGCAGGAACCCGATCATGGAGGCCAGCGGGGTCTTCAGGTCGTGCGATACCAGCGATATGAACTTGTCCTTCAGCGTGGTCGCCTCTTCCGCCGCTTCCTTCGCCCGGCGCAGTTCATCCTCCGCCGCTTTACGGTCGGTGATATCCTCCGAAATGCCCAACAGGTACTCCGGCTCTCCCCGCGTGTTGCGAAGGGTCATTTTTTTTGTATGCAGGATACGCGTCCCGGACGGCGTATTGATAGGCTCTTCCAGAATATCGGTTATATCCTCCTTTTCCAGGGTCTCCCGGTCCTTGGCGGTGAAGAAATCCGCCTGCTCTGCCGGGAAAAAGTCGTAATCGTTGCGCCCCAACAGCTCATTGCGGTCATGGCCCAATAACGCCTCGCCGGCGCGGTTGAAAAGCTCAAACCGGAGGTCTGAGGCCCGCTTGAGGAAGATCATGTTGGGAATGTTCTCGATGATGGCGTCCAGAAGCTGGTTGCTCTTCCGCAGCACTTCTTCGGCCCGCTTGCGGTCGGTGATGTCACGGTTTATGCCGCGGTAACCGGTGAACCGCCCTTCCGCGCTAAAACAGGGAACCCCGCTTGTTTCGATGACAACCGGATGTCCATCCTTATGAAGCGTTGTATGCTCAAAAGAACTGAACGGTTTTTGCGTGGACGTGGTGGCGTGAAAAAATTTGAGGACACGCTCACGCTCTTCCGGAGCCAAATGTGCAAAGGGGGTCTTTCCCAGTATCTCGTCCACGCCATAGCCCGTTATTTCGAGCACTTGCGGACTGGAATAGACGAACGCCCCGTTTTCGTCCAGCGCCCATACCCAGTCGCTGGTCTCTTCCACCAGCGCGCGGTATTTATTCTCGCTTTCCAGCAACGCCCCCTCGATCCTTTTAAGTGCGGTGATGTCGCTCCCATAAACGCTCAGTATCCCCAATTCGGCAACTCCTTTGAGGGCGAACTGAAAATGTCCCTTGTTAACGGCGGCGGTGACATAAACCAGCGAGTCTTGGCGGATGACCTCCGTCAGGTCCACCGTTTCAAGTTCGGGAATGATGGCCTGTATCTTGACGCCATGCAGTTCCCCAACGCCAAACACCTCCAGTGCCCCCGGATTTGCCATCAGGATGACGCCATAGGCATCACACCGCATGACGGGGGCGGGATTGAATTTTGGAAATAACGACATCAGTTGAATGGTTTTCTCGGCGTTTTTCCGCTCGGTGATGTTAACGATGGTCGAGAACATGTGCAGTAGATTGCCCTGTGCATCCCTGATAACCGACGCTATCACCGAACACCAAATAACGCCGCCATCCCTGCAAATATACCGCTTTTCAACTTGCAGTCTTTTCGCTTCGCCCCGCGCCACTTTTTGCAGCCACTCCACCCCTATCTGCAGGTCATCGGGGTGCGTAAGCTCTTGAAACGGTTTCCCTTTCAACTCCTGTTCCTCATAACCGAACATATGGCACAAGGCGGCGTTGACCCTTTCAAATCTGCCATCCATGCCCACAAAGGCCATGCCGATCTCGGAGTTATCAAAAGTCGCCCGCAACCGCTCTTCGCTTTCCCTGATCGCCCGCTCCGCCCTCACCCGTCCGGTGATGTCGCGCATGGCGGTTATACGCGCCTTCACTCCCTGATAAATAATGGAGCGGCCGCGCATCTCGATGTTGAACAGTGTGCCGTCCTTTTTGCGCGCCACTACGTCGTACACTTCCTCGCTTTCACGCCGGATGTGATCCAGGATGATGGCGTGCGATTCCGGCGGGGAGAGGTCGAACGGTACCTTGCCGATGATCTCATCCGGCGCATAGCCGAACATCCGGGCGAAAGCGCTGTTGCAGTCCACAACTTTGCCGTCGATATTGATGACGATCCCCTCGAAGCTCGCCTCCGAGATCAGGCGGTAACGCGCTTCGCTTTCGAACAGCGCCTTTTCCGCCAACTTCCGCCCGGTGATGTCGCGCACCGCGGTGATACGGGCTATTTGCCCGTTATGGAGTATGGCACGGCCCTGCATCTCGATGGGAAATACGGTGCCATCCTTTCTAAGCCCCAACGCATCGTACGCCTCTTCGCTCTTGCGGCTGATATGATCCATGATAATGTCGTGCGATTCCGGCGGCGAGATGTCGAACGCGGTCTTGCCGATGATCTCCCCGCGCGCATACCCGAACATCCGGACAAAGGCATCATTGGCATCCAGTATCTTGCCGCCGATGGCAATGACGATCCCCTCGAAACTCGCCTCGGATAACTGGCGGTAGCGGGCTTTGCTTTCACGCAACACCTCGTCCGCTTTTTTGCGCTCAGTAATGTCGCGCATGATGATGACAAACGATGGTTCGCCGTTCACCATACATTCGGAAGAACTGCATTCCACCGTCAGCTTCTCCCCGGACCGTGTAACCGCCACCGATTCGGCGACCGGCACGGCGGCAGGGCCATCCGCCCCGTTGGCCGGAGCCGCAGCGTCCGCCAGCACCTTTTCATGCCCCTCAGGCAACAGCAGGGAGATATGTTTATTCTCAAGCTCCCCATTGGCATAGCCGAACATCCGGTGCGCGGCGGGATTGGCCATAAGGATCACCCCATCGCCATTTATCCTGACAATGGAGTCCGCCGATGAAGTTGTGACCGCGCGATGAAGCGATTCCGAAAATTCCAGTTCGATGGTTCTTTCCCGCACCTGCCGTTCAAGAGTGCCGGATAACTCCTTCAGGTCGTTCACGCTCCGCGAAAGGGGGCGGTATATGAGGAAGTATAGCAACGGCAGAAGAACGGTGGTCAGGATGATGGCATCCATCGTGCCATGCGCGGTTTCGGCGAATTTTTGGAATACGTTCATGATAATGACTTCCACGAGGAACAAAGAACCGATAACGACTGCTACCAGTATTCGGGGGCGGGGAAAAGAACTGTTGCGCCCGCCTTCTATCTTCATATTTTTGTCGATCATGATGCCCCTCACCAAATACTGTTACGTTGCCCTATGGTTTGATCGTTTCGTTCCACCGTTTCACGGCCTTTTTTTGACATGTATTAAAGGCTCCCGCATTTCTGCAATAAGCCCCCTTTTTTTGGCGCGTTTCCATGTCAATATTACTATTTTAGGTTATTTAATCTTTTTAATGGATAAAATTCTATATTTTTCCGAATAATATGCAATTTCAACGACATTACCAAGATTATATGCTACGATTATAGCAATAAAATGTAACATATAATAACATCTGGGTTCGCTTAATCAATCAAGCGGCAGGATGAGAATGATCATCGCCGAGCGATATCTAAAAAGACCCTCTGTTGTACCGCTTCCCTCTTTTTCAAATTGATTTCATCCCCAATCCCCGCTTTAATAGGCACCCATGAAATACGAACCGGTTATCGGGCTGGAGGTGCACTCCCAGCTCAACACGAAATCAAAGATATTCTGTGGATGCTCCACCGAATTCGGCGCCGCGCCCAACACGCAAACCTGCCCCATCTGCCTCGGCATGCCGGGGGTACTGCCGGTACTCAACAGGGAGGTGGTGGCGAAAGCCATGCGCGCCGCGTTGGCCCTCAATTGCACCATCAACGAAGTGAGCCGCTGGGCGCGGAAAAACTACTTCTACCCCGACCTGCCGAAGGGCTACCAGATATCGCAATACGAACAGCCGCTGGCGGTGAACGGCCACATCGACATCGTGGCAAACGGCGCGCACAAGCGCATCCGCATCCACCGCATACATATGGAAGAAGACGCCGGAAAGAACATCCACGGCGAAAATCTGGGCGACCCCGCCCACAGCTATGTCGATCTCAACCGTACCGGCGTGCCGCTCATCGAGATCGTCAGCGAGGCCGATATGCGCAACAGCGAAGAGGCCAAAGCGTATCTCGAAAAGCTCCACTCCATCCTGCGCTACACCGGCGTGAGCGACTGCAACATGGAGGAAGGCTCCTTCCGCGCCGACGCCAACGTCTCGGTGCGCCCCTTCGGGCAGGAAAAGTTCGGCACCAAGGCCGAAGTGAAAAACGTGAACTCCTTCCGCTTTATCCAGAAGGCCATCGATTACGAGATCGAACGCCAAAGCGACCTGCTCGACGACGGCGGGCGCGTGATACAGGAAACGCGCCTGTGGGATAGCGTCAAGAACATCACCGTTTCGATGCGGAGCAAGGAAGAGGCGAACGACTACCGCTATTTCCCCGACCCCGACCTCGTGCCCCTGCGCGTTTCCGAAGAATGGAAGAACGAAGTGGCCGCCACCCTGCCGGAACTGCCGGACGCCAAGATCGCCCGGTTCCAGCGGGAATACGGCATCCCCGAATACGACGCCGTGCAGATGGCCGAAGACCAGAAGGTGGCCCATTACTTCGAGGCCGTGGTCAAGATGGGAAGCGACCCCAAGACCGCCAGCAACTGGATCATGACCGACGTACTGCGTATCCTGAAGGAACGCCAGCTGGAGATCGAACAATGCCCCGTCACCGCCGCCATGCTTCACGGGATGCTGGAACTGATAAAGAACGGCACCATCAGCGGCAAGCTGGCAAAAGATGTTTTCGCCGGCATGGAGCAGACCGGCAAGGACGCCAAAACGGTGGTGGCCGAAAAAGGGCTGGTGCAGATATCCGATACCGGCGAACTGGAAAAGATCGTCGATGGCGTTATCGCCGCCAACCCAGACAACGCGGCCCAATACAAAGCGGGCAAGGTGAAGCTGATGGGCTTTTTCGTGGGCCAAGTCATGCAGGCCTCTAAAGGGAAAGCCAACCCCGCCCTCGTGAACAAGATACTGAAAGAAAAGCTCGGTTGACCGGCCCCCGCATCAGGGGGAATGATTTTCTGAAACCTTTGGCCGCGCCCGGCATCTATAATGGTGCTAGCTGAAATTACACATACAAAGGAGGTCTTCAATGATTCGCATCCTTCTGTACCTTTTCGGAGCCATCGCCATCGTCTTTGCCGCCTACGGCACCGGTAACGCCGCCGATACCGCGCATCCCATGATGGGAGATATGCAATCCGGCCACATGATGCATGACATGGGGGGCGGTCAGATGATGGGCGGCCACATGATGGACGGCAAGATGATGGATGACAAACGCATACCGCTCAACCTGCCGCCGATGATGGCGCAACACCAAAAAGCCAACATGCGCGAACACCTGAAAGCGGCGGCGGACGTGGTTCATTACATGGGCGCGAACGACTTTGCGGCGGCCTCCAAAACCGCGAAAGAAAAACTGGGTCTCACCGCGCAGATGAAGCAGATGTGCGACAACATGCCCAACGAAACGTTCCGCACGATGGCGCTCGACTTCCACAAAAGCGGCGATGCGCTGGCCGAAGCACTGAAAACGAAAGATACCGGCAAGTCGCTTAAGGCCCTCGACGCCATGCTGGCCAAATGCACCGCCTGTCACGAGATGTTCCGCCAGTAACGTTTCCCATTTGGCCGCTCTTTCAGCTATCCTGAGAGCATGCACAAGGAGCTGAAAGACTACCAACCCCTGATCGACAAGTGCGTCCTCTGCGGCGGGTGCCACCCGGATTGCCCCACCTACCAGTTGAGCCGGATGGAGCACGACGCCGCGCGCGGAAAGGCGCTGCTGGCAAAAGCTTTGCTGGCGGGAGAGCTGGAGCCGACGGAAACGCTGGCCCCCACCTTCGATCACTGCCTTTCCTGCATGGCCTGCGTAGAGGCCTGCCCCGCCGGAGCCGACCCGGTGAAGGTCATCACCGCCGCGCGCAATGAGATCAGGAAAAAACGCGGCCTCGGCTTCATCCCGAAATTCATCTTCTCAAAAATCCTGCCGAACCGCGCCCTGATGCCGCCGCTGGCGTGGTGCATGGGCATCGCCACACGGTTGTTCAACCTTCTTCCCCCCGTTTTCCCCGGCATGAAGGCGATGACGCATGCGGGCAAAAAGAAGCCGCTCCCGGCCTTCCGTTTCACCAGCCTGAAGGGATCGTTGCCCGAGGTCATCCCCGCGCAAGGGGAAAAGATAATGCGCGTCGCCTTCTTCACCGGTTGCATGGCGGACTGGGTTTTTACGGAGGGGGGCAAAGCGGTGGTCGACATCCTTACGCTCTGCGGCGCGGAAGTCGTCCTCGTCAAAGATGAGGTCTGCTGCGGCGCGCCCGCCTTTTTCGCCGGCGACCGGGCCAGCGCCGAACTGATGGCGATGAAAAACCTGGCGCTCTTCGCCAACGCCGGGGCCGATTGCATCGTCACCGCCTGCGCCACCTGCGGCGATGTGTTGCAGAAGATCTATCCCGACCTCGTGCCGGGGGCCGCAACCCAAAAATTCTCCGATACAGTCATCGACTTTCAAAAACTGCTGGCGGGACAATTGCTTTCCCGCCTACCGGTGAAAGAACACTCGGGGCCGAAGCTGAAAGTGACATATCACGACCCCTGCCACCTCTCGCGCGGGATGAAGGTGGTGAAAGAACCGCGCGAGATCCTGCGCCGCCTGCCGGGGGTGGAATTCATCGAGATGGCCGAGGCGGACCGCTGTTGCGGCGGCGCGGGGACATTCTCGGCAAACTACTACGGCGACTCGGTTGAGATCGGTAAGCGCAAGGCCGAGAATATCAAGGCCAGCGGCGCGCAGATCGTGGCGACCGAGTGCCCCTCGTGCGAGATGCAACTGCTCGACATGGTGAACCGCTTCGCGCCGGGCGTGGAAGTTCTCTCCACCGCCGAGGTCATCCGCCGCGCCCTGCAAAACCGGTAGCCCCCCGGCAGTTGCGCTGAGAAAAAAAATGCACGCTGCGGCCTTTCCCTTTGCAAAAGAGGGACAAAAGGGGATTTTTAAATAAATCTCCCCTTTCCCCTCTTTTTCCAAAAGGGGAAATTTTTTGAAAATCTTAAACGGGGACACTGCCAAGAAACCGGGCGGCCGCCCGGTTTCCCTCTAATGTGGGATGCTGGTAAACTATACGGCTGATGATGCAGTCAGCGTACAACCGGTTTGTGAGGGGGCTGTCCCTGATACCGCCGAAATACTATCTCGGCGCGGCGGGGGCCGTTATCTTGCTGCTTTCCTTTGCCATCGTCAAAACCGCGGTCACCCCGGTCGCCATCGTAAAAACCGCCAAGGTGGAAAAGCCGAAGTCCGCCGAGGTGCTGATCCCTCCCCGGAAGCCCGTCACCATTCCCGCCGCCATCGCCACGGGAAATCTTTTCCGTAAACAGCGCAAGGATTTCCTTTGCCTGCGAAGCCGCTCCTTGACGACCGCCAGAGCGGTGGTTTCGCCCTCAACCGGCGACATCCTGGCCCAGAAGGGCGGGCGCTCCTTCGCGCCCATGCTGAAGGCGGGCGGGGCGGCCTACGAGAACGAAGAAACCGCCAAGGCCGTGGCCGAGACCGCGGCCAAGGCATCGGGCGAGCTGATGGGCCAGGTGCTGGACTACTGGCAGCGCACCGTGCACCAGG
>JAKAGL010000084.1 GCA_021815535.1 bacterium | reverse complement strand
CTTCACCTGTTCCACCAGGTTGTGGTGCTCGGCGATGTGCTGGGCCAAAAGGCTTCGGGGCATTTTTGAGCTGGCCATATAGCCCTCTTCGTCCTCGAAATGCACCATGGTGTACTTGATGAGCTCCAGCAGGAAATTCTTCATCACCAGATGGGTCTCGCCTTTTTCGATATACTGGTCCAGCGTCTTCACCATGAGAAAAAGTTTTTGGTGCTGGCTGTCGACGGAAGCCACGCCAACACTGTATTCGTCTTTCCAATCATGGAATTTGGATATGCTCATACATTTTTTCCCACGGCCGGATGGATACGGTCTTATTCATTTTGGGGGATGGCAATTTTGAAACTCCATCCCTTTACTCCCATTTCCCAGATGGTGAATCTACAAGAAAATGAAAAATTTTTCAAGTTGATCCCGGCCGTGCGCCGGGCGGGCGCCCCTGTCTTTTGACTTAAATCATTCCCTAGTTTCGCCGCTTCCGCGTAAGATGCGCTTCACCATATGATCAGACTGCTTGCCGGCGCCGTACCAGACACGCGGGAGACCCACATTCCCGCCGCGGGAGCCGACAGCCGGTTTTTGGCCGCGGCATTCGATACCATCGACGTGGGCGTTCTTATCCACGACGAAACGAGAAAAGTCCTGCTGTTCAACAGGGCGATGACAAAGATCACGGGGCTTCCCAGCGAGGAGGCGGTCGGGCGGGACTGCCGCTCGTTCCTTACGCCGGCCCTGTGCGAAGAGACATGCGATATGTGCAGCGCCGCGGCATCGGGCCATCCGTGCGGCCCCGCCAACTACGAGGCCCAGACGATAAGCCGGGATGGCACCGCCTACTGGGTGCGGATCAACTCGTTCCCGTTTCAGTACAACGGCCGCCCCTACTATCTCGTCACCCTCACGGACGTGACGGAAATGAAACAGATGGAGGAACAGGCCGGCGCCTCCAACAACTTCTGCGGCATCATCGGCCACAGCAAGGCGATCAAGACCGTGTTTGAATTCATCCGCAGCGCCGCCGAGACCGATATCACTGTGCTGATATGCGGCGAAACCGGCACCGGCAAGGAACTGATCGCCTCGGCCATGCGCCAGCAAAGCCTCCGCCGGAAGGGGCCGTTCGTGAAGATAAACTGCGCCGCCCTGCCGGAGCATCTGGTGGAAAGCGAGCTGTTCGGCCATGTGAAAGGGGCGTACACCGGCGCCGCCGCCGACCGGGTAGGCCGCTTTGAGGCGGCATCGGGAGGCACCATACTGCTGGACGAGATCGGCGAGATATCCCTGCCGCTCCAGGCGAAACTGCTGCGCGTATTGCAGGAAAAAGAGATCGAGCGGCTGGGCGAAAACAGGCCCCGCACGGTGGACGTGCGCATACTGGCCGCCACCAACCGGGACCTGTTGCGCGAAGTGCGCGAGAAACGCTTCCGCGAAGACCTTTATTTCCGCCTTGCGGGAACCGTCATCCGCCTGCCGAGCCTGCGGGAGCGGAAGGAAGACATACCGTTGCTGGTCTCGCATTTCCTGCGGCATTTCTGCGCCAAATACGGGCGGAATATAAAAGCCATCTCCGCCGACCTCATGAAGGCGATGATGGATCACCACTGGCCCGGCAACATCAGGGAACTGCACAACCTCATGGAAGCCGCCGTGGCGATGTGCCGGAAGAACATGCTGGGCATGGAAAGCGTGCCCGGCGGTTATTTTGATCTACATGCCGGCGCCTTCCACGCCTCGCAGACGCCCGGCGGGGATGAAGAACACGCAGGCCCCCCCTCCGGCCTGACCGAGCGGGAATGGATACTGGCCGCGCTGGAAACAAACCGGCACAAAATGTCCTTGACCGCCCGATCGCTCGGCATGAGCCGGACAACGTTCTGGCGGAAGCTCAAGGCGCTCGGCATCCGCTGACACCGCCCCCCGTTCAACCTTTTCCCTTGCCGCTCCACCGTATCATTTTCTCCATGCGCCGTGAAACAAACCGTTCCGCCGGATGTTCCATGAAACGCCCCCGCTGTTTCATAACCGGGTGAAAAAACCCCTCGCGCAGGCGCAGCCACGGCTAATCAATAACTTGGCGGTTCGGCATGTTTCTTGACCTTAGTACTGCACATAACGCGGCGTGAAACATCGCAAATAACCAATTAGGAGGTACCATGAGAAAGACCGCAACAACAACCACGCACAGGATACTGTCACTTCTTCTGCCGGCCGTTTTGTTCGCCGCCACCCCGGCCTTGGCGAAAACGGTAAAGGTGGATATTCACGCCATCGAACATGATGTCGAGATAGACAACAAAGGCACAAAATTCGCCGCCTGGACATTCGGGGGAACGATGCCCGGTCCGGTGGTGCGGGTCACCGAAGGGGATACCGTCGACTTCACGCTCATCAACGATCCGGGCAACGGCAACAGCCACTCGATGGACTTCCACGCGGCAATAGTCGACGTGTTGGACGAATTCGAGGCGGTGAAACCGGGATCGAGCAAACACTATACATTCGATGCCAAGTATCCGGGCGTTTTCATGTATCACTGCGGTGCGGCCAACATGGCCCAGCACATCGCCAAGGGGATGTACGGCATCATCATCGTCGACCCCAAGGAAGGCTACACGAAAAATTACCCGAAGCCGGACCGCGAATACGTTTTGGTCCAATCTCAGTTCTTCCCGAAATGCGGCGACGCCATGGAGATCGTGGAAAACATCGGAAGCACCAACTCGCTTATCAATGGCAAAATATTCCACTATGACCCGCTCCACGGCGAACCTTCGGCCAAGACCCTTGAATCGAAGCCGGGCGAGCTCGTCCGCATCTTCTTCGTGAACGCCAACGTGAACGAACCGGTGGCGTTCCACCCGATCGGCAACATCTGGGCGCGCGTGTACCCCAACGGCAACCCGAAAAACGTGATGTATGGAATGCAAACCTACAACGTGGCGGTATCGGAAGCGTCCGCCTTTGACATCTATTCCCCCGCCGGCCGCACCACGCACAACGCCTACGTTGACCACACCATGAAAGCGGCCCACCACGGCGCGATCACCATCATGACCAACTCGCCCGAAGCGGACCCCAACATGGGCAAAGGGGACAACATCCTTATCCGTTAAGTTACTCGAAATTCCCCGGGGGGAGGGCAACGGTTTCCGTTCCCTCCCCCACCCCCTCGCGGCGGAGCGGCTTTTGAGAAACAGCCCGATCCGCAAAAACCGGAAACGGCGTTACAATAATGCAAAAGGAGGCAGAACATGAAAGAGCTGAATGTGGTGGAGATCATCCCGCGTGAGCGGCATCCTCTCATCTTCAAGACGTTCGATGACCTGCAAAAAGGGGAATCGTTCATCCTGGTGAACGATCACGACCCGAAACCGCTGTACTACCAGTTCCTGCACGAAAGGCCGGGCCAGATAGCCTGGGAATATCAAATGCAAGGCCCCGCGCTGTGGAAGGTGCTGGTCACGAAGATCTAGGCGTTCCCCGTACGGGGAAGAAGAATGGGAATGAAAAGGCGGTCCGCGCCGGGAAGTTCCTATCTGCTTCCCCGAAGGCCGGCATAGGCGTGTTTGCCCGGCTGTATTTTCGCGGCTGTGTCAATGACATTGATGCATTCGCTTTCCCACTCGCACCTTGCATTCGGGAAAACACATACCGGGGAGGAATGAAAACAGGCCTCATGCCCGGAGGCCAGCTGGATAGTGCGGATCAGTTCCACCCTGTCGGAAAACTTCCGGGTGCTTTGAATGCCCAGCGTGGATGCATATTCCTGCAGATCATCTAAGTCCATAATTCCCCTCACTTTTATGACCGGACCGGGGATGTAAATTATTCTCTCCTCTTAGCAATCACGATACACTTTTTTCTGAAATACGCAATAACCCCAAAGGGGCATTTTTATCTTTATTTTTAGATAATTTTTTTGTACCGAAGTGCGATAGCCGGGTGGTTTATGTGAAGATAGGGGGCGATCCCCCTTTGATATTCAAGGCGCTTGTTTTTTTCCAGAGCGGATTTTACTTGGCGCGCTCGTACTGGGGTGGCCACTGAATATCCACCCCCAGCGCCTTGGCGGCATGAAGCGGCCAGTATGGATCGCGCAACATCTGCCTTCCCAGAAGTACCGCGTCGGCCCTGCCGCCGGAAATGATCTCCTCGGCCTGCCGCGGCTCGGTGATGAGGCCGACCGCACCGGTTGCGATCTGGGCTTCCCTCCGTATCGTTTCGGCGAACGGCACCTGAAAGCCGGGCTCGGCCTTGACTTTGGCGTTATACGCCAGTCCGCCCGATGAACAGTCGATAAAATCGATGCCGATCTCCTTCAGCCTCTTCGCCAGAAAAACACTCTGCTCCCCGTCCCATCCGCCGTCAACCCAATCGGTGAACGATATCCGCACAAACACCGGCCATGCGGCGGGCCATATGGCGCGGATCTCCCGTGCAAGCATAAGCGGCAGACGGACGCGGTTCTCCAACGTGCCGCCAAAATCGTCCGTCCTGTTGTTTGAAAGGGGCGAAAGGAACTGATGCAGAAGGCTGCCGTGCGCCATATGCAGTTCCACAACCTGAAAACCGGCATCGAGGCTTCTGGTGGCGGCATCGCCGTACTGGCTGACGGTGGCCTCGATGTCGGCCCGCGTCATTTCCTTCGGTATGGGGTATCCCGGAGCAAAAGGAATGGGGCTGGGGGCCAGCGTTGTCCAGCCGCGGCTATCCGGGGCCAAGGGGCCGCCGCCGTTCCACGGCTCCGCGATAGATCCCCTGCGCCCCGCGTGGGCAAGCTGGATCCCGGGGATGGCGCCGTGCTGCGCGATGAAACCGGTTATCCGCCGGAAGCCCGCCGCCTGCGCGCTGTTCCAGATGCCGAGGTCGCCGGGAGTGATGCGCCCGGCGGGAACAACCGCGGTGGCCTCCGCGATGACCAGCGCCGCGCCGCCGACAGCCCTGCCGCCGAGGTGTACCAGGTGCCAGTCGTTGGCCACGCTGTCGGTGGAGGAATACTGGCACATCGGCGACACGAATATCCGGTTGCGGAAGCGCAGTCCGCGGAGCATCAACGGAGAAAACAGGCCCATCGGTTCACCATCTCCTTTCAGGTTTTTTTGCAGACGGCATTATAAACCTTTCAAGACAGAGGGCGGGGCAGAATCTGAAACCCTCTCTTTACAGCCCCAGCGCCTTCATCCCCTGTTCGGGATACCGCGTTCCGGCGGCGGCCCCCTTGGGGAAAACTTTTTCAAGCTCGTCCAGTTCTTGCTTGCCGAGCGTGACCGAAACGGCGGCGATGTTCAGTTCCAGATATTTCTGTTTTTTCGTTCCCGGTATCGGCACGATATCGTCCCCCCGCGAAAGCACCCATGCCAGGGCAAGCTGCGAGGCGGTTATTCCCATTCGTTTCGCGATCTCCTCCACCTTCTTCACAAGGCTGAGGTTTTTTTCAAAATTGCCCCCCTGGAACCGGGGGTTGTTCCGCCGCCAATCATCCTGCGGAAGGTCGTCCAGCTTTTTAAAGGCGCCGGACAGGAATCCCCTGCCAAGCGGACTGTACGGGACAAAGCCGATGCCCAGCTTCCGCGTGGTTTCAAGTATCCCGTCCTCCGGGTCGCGCGTCCAAAGCGAATATTCCGATTGCAATGCGCTTATCGGGTGTACGGCGTGGGCATGTTTTATCGTTTCGGCCCCCGCCTCGGAAAGTCCCAGATACCGCACCTTCCCCTGCTTCACCAGCCGCGCCATAGCCCCCACGGTTTCCTCTATCGGAGTGTTCGGGTCGACGCGGTGCTGGTAGTAAAGATCGATGTGATCCACCCCCAGACGTTTCAGCGAGCCTTCGCAGGAGGAGACGACATAATCCGGCGTGCCGTTCACCCCTTTGAATACGCCATCCGGCCCCCGCACATTGCCGAATTTTGTGGCGATGATGACCCCGTTCCGGCGCCCCTTGATGGCGCGCCCGACCAGTTCTTCGTTTTTATGCGGGCCGTACATATCAGCCGTATCAAGAAAATTGACGCCGAGCTCCAGCGCGTGATGGATGGTGGTTATGGACTCCTTATCGTCCCTGCCGGAGTAGAAATCGGACATCCCCATGCAACCAAGCCCGATGGCGGAAACGGTCAAGCCCTGTTTGCCAAGCGTTCTTTTTTTCATGAGTGCCTCCAACAACGCATTATAACCCCACATTTACCGGATGGGATCGAAAGTGTTGTCCACGCGCATGTAACGCGGAAGCGCCATGCCGAACAGCCGGGTTGCCCCCCTTAACGGGAGAACGCCCCGGCCCCGCGCCCTTCCCTCAAAGCCAACGCCAGCGGAGGCTTACTTGCCGCCGCCGACGTGGGCGATGAAGCGCGAGATGTCGTTGTAAAACGCGAAGGCCATCAGCGATATCAGCAGGAATATCCCCACCTGCTGCGACAGCTCGCGCCCGCGCAGCGATACGGGGCTTCCCTTGACCGCCTCGATGAGGAAGAACAAAATGTGGCCGCCATCCAGCACCGGTATCGGCAGGAAGTTGAGCACCCCCAGGTTCACCGAGAGCACCCCCATGAACATGATCAGGGGCATGATGCCCGCCTGCGCCTGATCCCCCGCTATCTTGAAGATCATCAGCGGGCCGCCGATGGTATCGGCCGGCACAACTTTCTGGAAGATCTTCACGATCACCATGAGGGTGAGCTTCGACACCTCCACCATTTTCATCACGCCCAACCGCACCGCCTCGATGGGGTTATAGCGCTTGAATACTTCGGCAGGCTGGATGCCGACGCGCCCCACAGACACCTCTTCTCCGAAGATGGTCTTGGCCTTGTCGGGCACCGGAATGACGTGTATCACCATTTGGCCCGTACCGGGGCGGTCGATGGTAATAGCCAGCTCTTTGCCGGGCGAGGCCGAAATGATATCGGCCAAAGTGCCCCAGTTATCGATTTTCGTTTCGCCGATGATCAAGATCCGGTCATCGGCCTTGAGGCCGGCGGCCTGCGCGGCGGAATTGCTCATCACGGTTTTTATCGCGGTATCCGGCACGTTGATGCCGGCCATGTAAACAACGGCGAAGACCAGCGCGGCGAATATCAGGTTGCACACCGGGCCGGCCATAACGATCAGAAGCCGCCGCCAGACCGGTTTCAGGTTGAACGCTTTGGCCGGGTCGACGGGCGGGGCGTCCGGCTCCGGCTCCCCTTCCTCGTCGCCGACCATTTTCACATAGCCGCCGAACGGCGCGAGGGCGAGCCGGTAAAGGGTTTCGCCCGATTTTTTGCTCCATATCTCCGGCCCAAAACCGATGGAGAATTTCTCCACCCCCACCCCCATCCAGCGGGCCATCGCGAAGTGTCCCAATTCGTGGACGATGATAAGGATGCCCAATACGACGAGGGCCGAGAACGTATACGAGAACATTGATACCAGCATCAGCGGCTTTTCTCCATTTATGTCAGTATTTCGGGACTTCGATCACTTCCGTCCCCTTGGGGCGCGTGAAGGAAAAAGCCTTGTCGGCGACGGGGACATTCACCTCCATATCGGTAAACGCCACCTCGCTCCGGTTCCCCGTCCAATCGTCGAGAGTGAAAGAGGTTATCGTGTAGTCTTCCCTGCGAACCCGGATGGTGATCCGGGTGACGGTCAGCGATCTCTCCTTCGGCTCCAGCAAAAGCGAGGCTTCGTCTATTTTACTATCATCTGGGCGCGGTACAACTGTTATCCGGAAATTTTCCCGCAGTGGGGTTCCGCCCGCCAAAAAGAGGGCCGGACTCCGGCTAGTCAGCAGATTTTCCAGAGGTTGCACAGTCACCTGCCGGTCGGCCGGTACGTGGAAGTAAAGGTTTTTGCCATCGGCGAGGATGGTTTGCGGCTCCGGTTCGGTGTATTCCCAGAGCATCCTGCGCGGTTTTTTCAAAAGCACTGTCCCGCGCGAGGCCAATGTTTGGCCGGTGGCGGCATCGTAAACCTTCTGCTCGAACCGCGCCCGCAGGGTTTTGACTTCGGCGTACCGGGCCTCGACCTTGTTTATGACCGCCGTGTCCGCCGCCGAAACGGCATCCGCCGCCCGAGCCTCGCCGCAGAACGCCGCCGCCACGATCACCGCCAACAACAACCGCCGCATTTTAATCCCCATTTTCCAATCGGGAAGCCGGTTGTATCGCACGAATGGGATAAAAAGCATTAAACGTTTGCCAAAGCTGGCATTTCATCCCAGATTTTGTTTTCCAAAACCCTTCCGGCCTTCTTTTTAAAAACGCCACCCCATTGCTTAAAGAAAAATGGAACGCCAGCAGTTATGCACTGATTCCTAATATCCAAAACCCACTTTTCCTGAATACCGCGGGCAAATGGCCCGGATTCACCGCCGACAATAATCCAATCCAATCCTTTCATATCAAAATTTCCAAGCGGCCCAAGAAGCGGCTCGATGGAAAGAAATTTGACTCTTGCCTTGGTTTGCTTAAGGCACTTGATCCGATGCAGGTAATCGGCATTTTCGACGGTAACTCCCATCCAGATATTTTCCGTCCATTTTAGTTCCTGAGCGATTTCTGCAAGCCTTTCAGCCCTCTTTGTAAGAACTTGAAATTGATGCTGCCTTGAAACATTCATCGCTTCAAAAACCTGCTTGATAAAAGATAATGGAACTTCCTCATGAAACAAATCGCCCATCGAATTGACAAACACTTTTCGCGGCTTCTTCCACGAGAGCGGCTCGGCGACAAGATTCGGATGAAGCGTAACT